>CBDUZK010000037.1:0-15919 GCA_965371675.1 uncultured bacterium
ATTCACCTTTCGGCTTTGGTCATTGGGTTTTGGACATTGGGCATTTGCCTCTTGCCTGCTTTGTGCTCTTCGTGCCTTGGTGGTAAAACTCCTCTCCGGTCCGACCACTTGGTGTTCCTGATGCGCTTGGTATCTATCGCGGTTGCGGGTTCACCCCGCCCCATTGACACCCGGACACCCGGGCCTATCCTCCAGGCAGTATCCTGGGTTTCTCCGACCGGCGTTTGCGTTTCCCGAGGGCAGGACAGATCAGCATGAACCAGGAGGTTTGGATGATTCGAACACTCGTCATTGTAATGGTAGCGGTCGGGCTGTGCGCGGCAACGGTAATCCGCGTCCCGTCCGAGCAGCCGACAATCCAGGCCGGCCTGGCCGTGGCCGGTGCCGGCGATACGGTCCTGGTCGCGGCCGACACCTACAACGAGCGGATTACGTGGCCGGCGTTGGACGGCATCGTCCTCTTGAGCGAGCAGGGTGCGGACTTGACTGTGATTGACGCCGACCGGGCCGGCCGGGTCATCACGATGAACGCAATCAGCTACAGTTCCGCGACCGTGGTGCAGGGATTCACAATTACCGGTGGCCTGCTCGCATCATCCGGCGCGGGCGTCTACTGCCGGGGGGAACCGACGTTCCTCCACAACCGGATTACGAACAACCTCGCGCTGCAGGCGCAATCCGGCGGCGGCGTCTACGCTGACGGCGCGCCGGTCTTCGCCTTCAACCTGATTGCCCGCGACTCGCTCAAAGTCACGAGTTCGGCCGGATTCCGGTACGGCGGCGGAGTCTATTGCACCGGCTCCGGCGTCTTCTACCAGAACGTCTTCGCCGACAACGTGGTCTTCGACTCGGCCTGCAGCGGCTTCCGCTACGGCGGGGCGCTCTATCTCGCGTCCGGAAACCCGCTCGTGTTCTGCAACCTGTTCACCGGCAATGTGGCCCGGATGACCGCCGGCAGCGGGTTTTCCTACGGCGGCGCGGTCTGCGTCGGCGGCCCCGCGTCGGCCTGCATCGTCAACAACACGTTCGTCGGGAACGTCTGCGACGCGCATATCACCTACGGCGGCGCAATCTATGCGCCGTTCGGCGCCACGGTCATCAAGAACAACATCGTGGTGCAGAACAGTTGCCTCGGGTCCGGCTCAGGCGGCGGAATCGCCCTCAGCGACAGCACGATGGAGTTCGACTACAACGACGTCTGGCAGAACCATCCGGACGACTACTACCGCTGCACCGCCGGGCCGCATGCGCTGTCGGCGGACCCGTTGTTCGCGACCGGCCCGCTCGGCGACTACTGCCTGAGCCAGGTTGCGGCCGGCCAGCCTGACGACAGCCCGTGCCTTGATGCCGGCGACACGCTGCTCGCGACCGCGCCGCTGAATCTCGACTCCCTGGTTCACGCCTGGACAACCCGGACCGACTCGGTCGCGGACGCGGCGGCAATCGACATCGGCTACCATTATGCGGCCGGTCCTCTGACCGGGATTGCCGGACAGCCGGCGCCGCGCAGGGTCGTACCGGGCCTGACGGTAATGCCCAACCCGGCCTCCGGGTCACGGGTGCGGCTTGCCGGCCCGCTGGGCCCGGATGTGGTCGTGTACGACGCGTCCGGCCGGGAGGTGCTCAGGCAACGGCTGTCTCCGGGCGACGGCCCGGCCTTGCTCGACATCAGCCGACTCAGCGCCGGGGTGTACGTTGTCCGAACCGGACTTGATGGCCGGAGCTCGCGCGGTCGGTTCCTGGTCCAACACTGACCGCGGGCGTCGCGCTGAAGCCGGGGTCGTAACTGAAATGGGCGGGTTCATTCCCGCCCCTTCTCTCTTGGGGGAACCCGGGACACCCGTATTCCCGGTCAGAAGCCAAAACGCCATGGTCCCTGACTCGGTGCCTGTTCCGCATGTGTGACTGCCGGCCGCGAGCCTTGCCTGTCGGGCCCGGGCACCGGAGAACCTGAACCCACCGCACCACCGTCTAACAAGCTGAGGGCGCAGTCAAAAGGAGTCGTAATGCACGAAACCGGAACTGTCACCAGGCTTGAGAGCAGCAACGCAGTGGTGCGCGTGACGCCGGGCGAGCAGTGCGGCTCTTGCCCGGCCCGGGGTGGCTGCCATGGTGATCTCGACCTTGCGCTCACCTCCCGGAACCACAACATCATCGCCGTCAACAGCGTCGGGGCCGGGGTCGGCGACCGGGTCGAGGTCTCCATCCCGGAGCGGCTGCGGCTGAAGGCCGGGCTCGTCGTATTCGTCCTGCCCGTGCTACTGGCGGTCGGGGGAGCCATCGTCGGCAGCCTGTTCGGTTCAGACCTGGCGACCGGCATCGGCGCCGGTACCGGGCTGCTGGCCGGCATCCTGGGCGCGGTGGTTCTCGACCGCTCGATGGACCGGCGCCCGGGCCTGCAGTTCCAGGTCTCGAAAATCCTCGGCCGGGAGACGGCCGGGGAATGTCACTGAAATGAGGTGAGGAAATGCATGGTTTCAACGGAATGGGAGGATTCGGAATGGGGTTCGGAGCGATAATCTGGCTCCTGGTGCTGGGCGGCGGCAGCGCACTGGTCTTCTGGCTGGTGCGGACCTGTGCCCGCCCGGTCGAGCATCAACCTGTCTCGGCCGACGCGTCGGAGATACTGCGGCAGCGGTACGCCCGGGGCGAGCTGGGCCGGGATGAGTTCGAACGCATGAAACAGGACCTGCGGAACTAGCTTCGGGTCTGACCCGGGCTTCCGCGGGCGCCGGGATTTGGCCGAACGCAGTATGAACAGCCGGCAGGAGGAAGACATGACTGACTTTTTCGAGCAACGCATTCCGGGTGAGGTGGACGAGGTCCGGGCCCGGCTCGAAGCCGCGCTCAAGGAACGCAAGTTCGGGACCCTCCACGTCCACGACGTGACCGACACGCTCAACTCCAAAGGCGTGCCATTCGACACCCGGATGAGAATCATGGACATCTGCAATCCCCATCACGCGAAGAAGGCGCTGGAGGCGACCGACAACCGCATTGCGCCGCTCCTGCCCTGCAGCGTCGCGCTGTGGCAGGACGGCGATGAGGTCGTCGTCCGCTTCCTGCGTCCAGCCGCGCTGGCCCGGTTCTTCCCGGATGCGAAGGAGCTGGTTGGAATCGCCCGCGAAGTGGACACCACAGTCCTGGCCGCAATCGAAAGCCTGGCAACCGGATGAGGTGGTTCGCGCCGGCACTGCTGGTTGTCCTGGGACTCGGCTGCACCGGTGCCGGGCCGGGCGTGCCGTACAAGGCCTATATCACGAACCGGGATTCCGGGACCGTAACCGTTATCGAGTCTCGCTCCGGCTTCCCGTCACACACAGTGAAGGTGGGCCGGCAGCCGACCTATGTCGCGTCCGCGAGCCGGCTCGGCCTGGTGCTGGTGTCGAACACGGGCGACAGCACCGTCAGCTTCATCCGCACCCGGGACGACAGCGTCATCGCGACCCTCAAGACCGGCGGACTGCTCAAAGGCATCGAGGTCGAACCGCTGGGCCGCTATGCGCTGGTCGCGGACGAAGGCGGCGGACAGGTGGTTGTCGTCGACATCGCTTCACGCTCGGTCGTGAAGCGGATTGACGTGGGAGCCGAGCCCCACAACTTCGCCTTCGACTCGGCCTCCGGGCAGGCATTCGTGACCTGCGCGGCAACGGACGCGGTGGACATCATCGACCTGGCGAGCCTGACGAAGACCGGCTCGGTACCGTCCGGGGCGGCACCCCACAACCTGGTGTACCGGGACGGCCTGCTGGCGGTCACCAGCCGGTCACGACCATGGGTCTACCTTTCGGACCAATCCGGGCTGCTGGATTCCATCGAGGTGAGCAGCGGTCACCACGGCATCGCGCTCTGGAGCAAACAGGGTCTGGCGTACGTGACCGGGATCGGGTCGAACCGGGTCGCGATACTCGACCTCGCCGAACGCCGGCGGGTCCGCTACATCGAAGTCGGAGCCGGACCACACGGAATCGAAGTGTCGCCTGACGGACTGTTCTACTTCGTGACATCGGGCCGGGCCGACGAGGTCCACATCATCAACCGGCCCCACAACATGGGCCATCACATCGTGAAGTCACCCGGGTTCCCGTTCTGGGTCGCGATCGCCCCGACACTCCACCGGTCGTCGGCCAGGTAGGTCGACCGCGAGCCACTGACCGGGCGGGTGGTGATTCCGTTCCTGTCCTGAACCGGTCTTCGTCCTTGACTCGGTTGCAGGAGCAACTACCATGTTTTCAGGAACAGCGGCGATGTGCAGCAAACAACCGAGGAGGTAGGATGCTGAAACGTCTGAGCATCTGTCTGGTCCTGTCCGTATTCGTAATCGGGATCGCATCGGCCCAGGTCGGGATCCGGGCCGCGGCGCCGAACAGTTGGATGGTATCCGGCTCCGGGAGCATGACCTATGTGCTTTCTTCGGGGTCCGGGGAGGATTCCGAAGGCGGAGATCTGGCTATCAGTCTCATCCCACGCGTGCTGTGGTTCCCGATTGCCGGCTTCGGAGTCGGCGGCGACGCCCAGTTCGACTACTCCGCCAACAACAACACGCGCACCACGTTCGGCATCGGGCCACGGGTGGCCTACTACCTGCGGCGGACGAGCCGGCGCTACCCGTCCGCGTGCTGCCTGACGCCCTGTATCGGGCCCAACGGCTGGTGGATGCCCTACGCCGGCGCGACGTTCATGTACCGGATGAGCAGTAACAAGTACAGTGGAGGAGGGGAAGCGGTGACGTCGAACGGCTGGCGTCTCAAGCTGGGTGTCGGTGTATCACCCGTCATCGGAACCAAGGGGACGATGCCGGTTGAACTCGGGTTCCAGACCGATAGCTGGACGGACGACAGAGGTACATCCAGTAGCAGCAGAATCTACCTCGAAGTCGGGTTCGGCGCATTCCTCTGGAAGAAGGACGCAAAATAGACCGGCCTGGATAGCAGCAGGGCGCGGGGACGTCCCGGATTGGAGTCAGGGAAACATGATGCTTGGTTCAGTACCGGTTCCGCAGTCCCTACCCGGTCGGGGCGGCTGAGCCTGCGCTGTCGGCGTCGAACTGGCGCACGACGCCGTTTATCATCAGGAAACCGATAATCGATGCCGGCACCAGGGCGAACAGGCAGGTGATAGCCAGCGCGGCCAAGTTGGCATCCGCGGGCGCGAAAATCGAGAGCACCGCCCGGAGCATCGGCAGGCCCCAGATGAAGCTGCCCGCAATCGCGGCGATGTGCACTCCGATTACCATGACCCAACCCCATCTCCACCGCTTCAACAGCCCGATTGCCCCTGCCAGCAACAGGAGATTGAATACCAGGGAGAACCAGGTGATGATGCCGACACTGGAGAACGCCTGCGCGAGCGCCGGACCGGAACCGCCCCCACCCGGCACCGGCGACAGCGAGGAAAGCCCGGAGAACGCGGCCGGGCCGGTCAATCTCATTCCGACCCAGACCAGCGGCGCGGCAGCAACGCCGAACGCGGCCTGGACCAGCAGCATCCAGCCGACCAGCGTAAGCGAAACCCGCCAGCGTCGGACGGAACTGTCTGCGCCGACGCCGGCGGGCATGAGTTGCTGTGCGGGCTACTTCGCGGTGCCCAGCTCCCGCAGCTTCTTGCTGATGGCCTGTTCGAGATCCGGCGTGCCTTTCTCTTTGAGCGAGTACTTCACCCGGACAATCGGCTTGTTGGCCTTGACCAGCCGGCTGAGGTCAATCGGGGTCCCGCTGACCACGGCGTCGCAGTCCGCCTTGTTGATTGCCGTTTCCAGCTCGGTGAGCTGTTCTTTCGAGTAGCCCATCGCGGGCAGCACGTCTTTCAGGTGCGAGCTGTGTTTGAGCTCCCGGGCGAGCGAGCCGGTCACGTACGGATGCGGGTCGATGATTTCGGCCGCGCCGAACCGCTCGGCCGCGAGCCGGCCCGCGCCGTACGCCATGCCGCCATGGGTCACGGTCGGCCCGTCCTCAACCACCAGCACCCGCTTGCCTTTGATCGCATCCGGGTCCGCCACTTCCAGCGGCGAGTCGGCGTGAACCACGGTCGCCTGCGGGTTCACCGCCCTGATCGTGGCCTCGACCCTGGCAATCTGCTCGGGCGTCGCCGTGTCTTCCTTGTTGATGACCACGACGTCGGCCATACGCAGGTTCACTTCGCCGGGATGGTAGGCGGTGCCGTGCCCGGCCCGGAGCGGGTCGGTCACGACAATCAGCAGGTCGGGCTTGAAGAACGATATCTCGTTGTTCCCGCCGTCGAACACGATGACGTCGGCCTCTTCCTCGGCGTGCCTGAGGATTTCGGCGTAGTCCACGCCCGCGTAGATGGTCATCCCGTTCTCGAGGTAGGGTTCGTACTCCTCACGCTCCTCGATCGTGGACCCGGCCTTGTCCAGGTCTTCGTAGCTCGCGAACCGCTGCCAGACCATCTTTTCCAGGTCCCCGTACGGCATCGGCTCGCGGACCGCGACCGTCTTCAGCCCCATGCCGGTGATGATCTCGTACGCGCGGCGTGAAGTCTGGGATTTACCGCACCCGGTGCGCACGGCGCACACCGCGACCACCGGTCGCTTCGACTTGAGCTGGGTAAGGCGCGGCGCGATCAGGCGCCAGTCCGCGCCCGCGGCGAGCGCTTCGGCCGCCAGGTTCATCAGGTACCGGTACCTGACGTCCGAGTAGGCGAACACCACTTCGTCCACCTTGAGTTCACGCACCTTCGCGCCCAGGTCGTTTTCGGCGAACGTCGGGATGCCGTTCGGGTACAGCTTCCCGGCCAGCGACACCGGGTAGGGCCGCCCGCCGGCGATGGTGCCGAGGTTCTGCTCGGCCGCCATCGTGAACCCGACCACTTCGTACTGCTCGTTGTCACGGAATACGGTGTTGAACACGTGGTAGTCCATGCCGACCGCGCCGACAATCAGGACCCGCTTCTTCGTGGTACTCATGCGCATCTTCTCCGGGTTAGAACCGCTCGGTCATCGACTTGGCCTGCAGGAACAGCAACAGGTAGTCGCGGCCGCCGGCCTTGGAATCCGTGCCCGACATGTTGAACCCGCCGAACGGCTGGACATCGACCAGCGCGCCGGTGCACTTGCGGTTGATGTACATATTGCCGACGTGGAACTCCTTCTTGGCGCGGTGTATCTTGTCCCGGTTGCGGGTGTAGACCGCGCCGGTCAGGCCGTACTCGGTCCCGTTGGCGATTGCCAGCGCATCGCTGAAATGGCGCGCCTTGATCAGGGCCAGCACCGGGCCGAATATTTCTTCCTGCGCAATCCGCGCGCGGCGCTTGATGCCGCCGATGATGGTCGGCTGGATGAAATAGCCTTTGCCCGGCTTCTTCCTGCCGCCAAGCAGCAGCTTGCCTTCCTTCTTGCCGATTTCGATGTACTCCATGATCATCTCAAAGGCCCGTTTGTTGATGACCGGTCCCATCCAGTTCGCCGGGTCTTCAACCGGCCCGGTCTTGATCATTTTCTTTGTCAGCGCGACCACTTTCGCCGCGACTTCGTCGTACACCCTGGCGTCGATAATCGCCCGCGAGCAGGCCGAGCACTTCTGGCCCTGGAACCCGAACGCGCCGATCACGACGCCTTCGGCCGCGGCATCCAGGTCCGCCTCGGAATCGACGATGGTGCAGTCTTTGCCGCCCATCTCGGCCACGACCCGCTTGATCCATACCTGGCCCGGGCTGAGCCGCGCCGCTTTCGCGAGGATGCCGAGCCCGACTTCCTTGGACCCGGTGAAAGAGATGAACCTCGTCTTCGGGTGCTCGACCAGGTAGTCGCCGACCACCGCGCCCGGACCGGTCAGCAGGTTCACGACCCCGGGCGGAAGCCCGGCTTCCTCGAGCACTTCGACGAACATCGTCGCCAGCAGCGGCGCGTCGGTCGCCGGCTTCAGCACGACCGTATTGCCGCTGACCGCGGCGGCGGTGGTCATGCCCGCCATGATTGCGCACGGAAAGTTCCAGGGCGGGATGACGACGCCCACCCCGAGCGGGATGTAGCGGACTTCGTTCGCCTCACCCGGGAACGGCGTGACCCCAACCGGCTGGTCGTAGCGGATTGCCTCGCGGGCGTAGAACTCCAGGAAGTCGACCGCTTCCGCGAAGTCGCCGTCCGCTTCAATCCAGCGCTTGCCCTCTTCGATCACCATCGCGGCGTCGAAGTCGTAGCGCCGGTCGCGCATAATCCGCGCGGCCCGCAGGAAAACGCCGGCCCGTTCGATTGCGGGCATGTTCTTCCAGGTCTCGAACGCCTTGAGCGCGGCCTGCATCGCCCGCTCGGCTTCTTTGACCGTACCTTTCTGGAATGTACCGATTGGTTCCTCGGTCGACGGGTTCAGGGACACAAACGTCTCCCTGGTGCGCACCCGTTTGCCGTTGATAATAATGTGGTGGACCTTGTCGGCGTCCGCCTCGAGTCGGGCGAAAGCCTGCTCCATACCATGGATGTGTTCCGGGCGCGAGAAGTCCAGGTACTTCTCGGTGGTGAAGGTCGGAAGCATTGCTCCTCCTGTCATGTCCTGCTCTTTGTCGGCCGCGGCCGACATCACACAAACATCCGATATTGCATCGTCTGGAGAAGGCGGGACGATGTGTAGCGGCAGCGGAACCTCACCTCTGAGGGGAGAACTACTCCTCTGAGGGGAGAAGTCCGCGCGGGGTTCGCGAGCCCGGGCACCCGGCGAACGCCGCACCGGATGATATCCCGCCCCCCCGGGGAAGTCAACCGGCCGCGGGCGGACAACCGCAACTGCCCGCCCGCCGCAGTATCCTCCTAGTGTCGAGCGAGCACGACCCGCGCGGTTGCGGTTTCTCCTTCGTGACTCACGCGCAACAGGTACACGCCCGCGGCCAGGCCGCCGAGTTCAAGCCGGGCCTGGCTGCCGGCCGTGACCCGCTTCAGCACCTGCCGGCCGGCCACGTCATGCAGGCTGAGCGTGGCCAGGCCCCGAAGTCCGGTCATCCGCAGCACGCCCCGCGTCAAGGTAGAAATCCGCAGTCCTTCCTTCAACCCACCTCTCTGGTCTTTCTCTTCAACCCCCACCTGCTCGATGCCACGGAACAGGGCACAGGTCCCGTCGCGGGTTGTCATCAGGAAGTCGGGGGTGCCGTCGTTATCCCAGTCGCCAAAGCTGCAGCGGGAGTGCCACCACCAGTCCTCACCGTAGCGAACCGGGGTGCCGTCCTGGAACCTGAGCGACTCACCGGCCGCGAACACCGGCAGCGTATCGTCCCCGACGTTGCGGAAGAAATGGACGTAGCCACCATAGTGACCGACAACGAGGTCATCACGCCCGTCTTCGTCCAGGTCGAACACGCACGGGTTGCTGTGTCGGAACGTAATGGTCGTGTCGCCGGCGATAACCGGCTGGTAATCCTGGAACATCGGCCATGTGTCGCTCGACTGGTTCAGGTAGACCCGCACCACCGCGTCCTGGCTCCCGACGATGAGGTCCTTCATGCCGTCGCCGTTCCAGTCGAACACCGCCGGGAACGAGTTGTATCCGACGTCCAGCAGAGCCCCGTCGATCAGCCGGTACTGCTCGTGGGCGATAAGCGAATCCCCGTCCCTGATGTACACATTGAAGTAGCCACTGACATCGCCCGACATCAGGTCCCACTGTCCGTCCGAATTCCAGTCCACGTACCGTGGACAGGGACCAGCGCATCAGCCCGAGGGTAGTTCGATGATTGTGCCGCCCGCGGTGAGCAACTCGAAGCCGTTGAACTCCGGCTGCGAGTCGCTTCCGACGTTGCGGTAGAACCGGATGTTGCCCGGGCTGAACGTGCCCATCAGCACGTCCTTCCGGCCGTCACTGTCCCAGTCAAACATCAGCGGTGAGCCGTACGCGCCGACGTCAATCGGGACACCGCCGCTCCGCACGTACTCCCTCGGTGTGAACCTCGGAATCGCTGCCCAGCCAGCCGCTGCCGGAATCAGCAGAGCGAGTATCGCAGCTCGCATGGCACCTCCTGAACGCCTCACGATTATCAGGCGGACCCAGCCGTTCGCCGCAGTATCCGCCTAGTGTCGAGCGAGCACGACCCGCGCGGTTGCGGTTTCTCCTTCGTGACTCACGCGCAACAGGTACACGCCCGCGGCCAGGCCGCCGAGTTCAAGCCGGGCCTGGCTGCCGGCCGTGACCCGCTTCAGCACCTGCCGGCCGGCCACGTCGTGCAGGCTGAGCGTGGCCAGGCCCCGAAGCCCGGTCACCCGCAGCACGCCCCGCGTCGGGCTCGGGAACACGGCAACCACGCCCGCCGGCCGGTTGCCGACCCCGGCGCACACGGCCGGTGTCGTCGGTGAACCGTCGTCGAACGCGGCCACGGTATAGCGCCACATCTCCCGGGTCTTGTTGCCCTTGAGCGCATAGAAGACGTTACCGACCGCGACGATGTCCGCGCCGTACTTGACCCGTTTCTTCCTGCCGGTCGAGCCGTAGTTCGGTACCGTATCCAGTTGTTCCCAGTTGTTGGCCGCAATCGAGTACGCGAAGAACTGCTGGGTATTGCCGCCCTTGAGCGCGAATATCCGGCCACCGTACTTGACCCCGCACCCACCGTCCTTGATCTTCTTTCTCCTGATCCTGCTGCCGTGCTGGCCTTCGTACGGCATCGATGTCAACTGCCGGCTGTACCAGGAATCGGCCGCGATGTCGTACTTGTAGAACGCGTGGTATTTCGCATGGTGAGCGTAGAGCAGGTTGCCGCCGTCGTAGACCATGAACGACCCGCGGTACCACTTGCCCCTGACGCCCGGCGGCGCACCGGCCCGGGTCTGCCACTCACCTGTAACCGTGTTGTACCGCATGAAGTCCATCCGGTAACCCTTGAGGAAGTATACGTACCCGGTGTCGTTCACCACCAGGTACGCGACGTCCCCGCCACCCTTGACCTTCTTGCCGCTCGCCCCGAGCGGCACGTCGGCCTGTTGCTCCCAGCCGGTCGTGTCCGGGTCATAACGCCAGAACTCGAACGTGTTTTTCCCTTTGACCAGGTATACGTACCGCTCGCCATCCGCGGCCAACCGTCCGCCCTTGCCGACCGGTCGGCCGGACGGACCAAGCGGCACTATCGCCAGTTGGGTCCAGGAATTGGTCACCGGGTTGTAGGAGTAGAAATCGCCGGTCTTGTAGCCCTTGGTGGCGAAGATGCGGTTGTCCCCGTCGTGCCAGGTCAGGCTGCCGCCTCGCTTGACCGCTTTGCCGCTCGGCGCGCTCGGCATCGGCGTCATCTCGGTCCAGTTGCTCGGCTGCGGCGGCGGCTCGACTACTACTACGTTCCGGGTCAGTTCATCGTTTGCCGGGTTGACGTCACCGTTGTGATACGTGCTGCACCGGGCCTGGTAGTGGCCGAGCCGGGCCCGCCACTGCTGAAACGACACCGGGTCGCTGTGTCCCGGCTCGACCAGCACCCGGGCCGAATCGGAGTACAGGACCGTCTTCAACCGGATGTCGTCGAGCCCGATGCCGTTGCCCAACCGGGCAATTCCGAGCTTGTACCGGAACCCGATGTAGACCGAGGTGTCGCCCACCAGGCCGAAATCGGCCCAGCCCATCTGCCAGGTGGTGTTATTGAAGTCGAATGCCTGGATTGCGTGGTTGAACGAGCTGATGGCGGTGTCGGTGTACGACACCCACACCTCGAGCGACTCCAGGTACGTCCCGAGCGACCGGTACCAGAAGGTAATTGTGTCGCTCGCGTTCACCTTGACCCGCGGCGAAATCAACCAGTCGTCGTTGCCGAGCAGGCCCGGCTCCGCGTTGCAGAACGCGTACCCGGGCGGGGTGTTGGGGCTCAGGATACCGACCGTCCAGTACGCGGTCTGCATATCGACGTTGCGGCGCAGCCAGCCCGGGGGCGGGAAGTTGGCCTTGACCGTATCGTTGAAGCTCTCGTAGAACCCGCCGCCCGGACGTTCGACCGTGAAGAACACGTCGGTCGAATCCGATGAGTTGCCGAAGTTGCTTACCTGCACCACCGGTTGAATCCAGCTCGGCACGACCGCGTCGGCCGGCTGGAAGATAGCCGTAACAGCCACGTCCGGCGCCGTAGCGCCGCCCGGCACAACCGGGATGACGTAGCGCGGGCCGGCTCCGTAGTAGTACAGTATGACCATATCCACCGGGGTGCTGCTCCACTCGTCGTGAATCATGATGTAGTTGCTGTCAGGTTCCCCCCAGCCACAGAAGGTAACCGCGTGGTTGCCGTAGTAGGGATGATTCGCCATGAGCAGCACACCAGGCCTGCCACTGTTGATTTCACTGATCAGAAGGCTGTGGTTGTCCCCTGAAAGATAGCTTGCAAAGGAGTAGTTATTACTCCAGGCTGGGTCATTGCACACCGCCACGATTCCGGGCGCGACGCTGTCTCCTCTCGTGCCGCCGGTGGCTATCGTGTCGGTATTCATCGCAATCGCGAGCTGCCTGCTCAGATTGGGCACGCTGTCGTAGTCGTGCTCGATGATGTCATACTTGTTGTACCATACGGAATCGACCAGCAGCCCGTATCCGTTGTTCGCCCAGTAGGTCAGCACGTTGGCCGCGGCGGTTGGCCCGCAGCCATAGTGCCAGTCCCAGTCCGGCACACCCGAAATCCAGTGGTGGGCGTCGGTCACATCGAACGGCACCCGGCCTGACAAGTAGTCCTGCCAGTCCTTTTTACACTGAATGACAAGTTCTGTCGGATAGGAAATCGGGTCCGCCGCCCGGACAAGCACCGGGTCATAAACCCGGAAGTTCGTCGGCGACACCATCACCCGCTCGGTGCCGGCCTGATACTCAAACCAGAAGTCCAGGGGAGAGTAATAGACCGAGCCAATCTGCCGCACATCGTTCAAGCCCAGTTCATCATGGGCAATCATCATCCCCTGGTCAGCAGATGTCACGTCTAGGGGCTGGCCGTAGTAATACAAGAGAACCGGCGGCATCTCGGTCTTCGCGCCGACCATCACCGTTACGCTCGACCCACCGCCACGTATCCGCTCGCACACAAAGATACCGGGGCTCCCGTTGATGTCTTTATAGGGAATGCAGACTCCGGCCGTGTTCGGTCCGGAAATCGCGTCCACGAACCGTTCCGCGACCGCCTGCGCGGCCTTTTCGTTCACTGGCGCGGCAACCGCCGACACTGCCATGACGGCGAGCAGGACAATAACACTCGGTCTTTTCATCTCAGGCCTCCTTTGGCAAGGGATACAATCGATGCAACCCGGACAGGATATTCTAGGTTGCAGAACGGGCCGGTCAACCTCGCCGCGGCGCGGGTGCTACGGGTTGATCCCGCCGCCCGGGTTCAGCAGCCGGTCCCAGAGCGCGATGAACGTGTCCAGGTTGAGCAGGATTACGGCCGCAATCACCAGCAGCAGCGCCGCGGTCAATCCCCAGACCAGCCGGCCGCCATGTTTGGGGTCGCGTCGCTTTCGCTCCAGGCGCCGCATCTCGCGGATGATTCTCTCACCGCGCGCCTGATCCCGGTCCTCGGGTTCCCGCGTGCGGCGCGTCACCGGACCACCATCTTGAAGCCCAGGCTGCTTACCAGTCGCCCGGCCGCGGCACGAATCCGCTTGCGCGCCACCAACAGCCCGGCGCGGTCGAACGCGCGTTCCTGCAGGATGCTCATTACAATCAGGTCGAGCGCGGTCGACTTGGTCCAGTCCACCGCCTCGGTATACCCGCACACCGCTTGGGCCCCGGTCCGGTCGAGGAACTCCATGATATCGGACCGGGCCAGGTTCAGGACCGAACACGCGCCCAGGTATATCACCCGGCCATAACATCGGCATTCCAGCAACTCGGCCAGGTCGCCGAGCGACATCTCTTTTGTACCGTAGATCGACAGCCGGCCTTCGTACCCGTGGAACGCGAGGTAGAGTACGCGGTATGCGGCGTATCCTCTCTGCCGCCATTTCTTGACCAGGAACTCGAACTCCGGGATTGTGGAACAGTCACGGTATACGAACTTCACATCCTCGGTCGCTTCGAGCAACTCCAGCATCGGCCGCACGCTCGACCGGACCGAGAGGTCCGCGTCCCAGTTGCCTTCAATGCAGAAGATATGCTTGTTCTTCGGTTTACCCACGACTCTCCTTCGCGACCTCAGCCTGTCGCTGCTCCGGCCCGGACATCCCGTCCCGCCAGATGTGATACGATGAATCGCGCCCGAGGTCGTCGGTGGTCAGGACACACGGGTTCCCGTAGAAATCCATGGCGTGGATGACGACCGGGCCGAGCACGCCGCCCCGGAGCGCGCGCAGGTCTTCCCGGGCCTCGGCGCACGCTTCCTGCACCGAAGCGCCCTGTTTCATGTAGAGCACCACGCTACGGGCGGTCACCGTACGCAACGTCATCTCGCCCGTGTGGGTACAGGCACACGCCCCGTAGTGACTGTCGGCATACAGCCCGGCCCCGATTACCGGGGTGTCGCCGACCCGGCCCGGGTAGCTCTCCGGCCAGCCCGAAGTACTGGCGCCGGCCGCGCTGTTGCCTTCCGCGTCCCGGGCCAGCAGGATGGTGGTCCCACGCGAAACGTAGTCCCGGCTCGAATCATGGACGTACCGGGCAAGCGCGACGTCCGGCCATTTGCCACGGTCCTCGGGTTGAATACGCTTCGCAAGCCATCGCTCGTGCCGTTCCCTCACGTGGTCGGTCAGCAGGTCCGCTGTCTCGGCGCCGCTTTCGCGGGCGAACCGTTCCGCGCCGGTGCCGACCAGGAACACGTACGGGAGCTGTTCCATCACCCGGCGTGCAACCGTAATCGCGTGCAGGTATCCGCGCAACGCCCCGACCGCGCCCGCCTGCAGGGTCGTGCCGTCCATGATTGCGGCGTCGCACTCGACCTCGCCCAGCAGGTTCGGCGCCCCGCCCCGGCCTACCGACTTCACCCGCTCGTCCGCTTCGACCGGGCGGATGCCCTGCTCGACCGCGTCGAGCGCGCTGCCGCCGTCCTCCGTGCAACGACGGGCCGCGGCCATCCCGACCCCGCCCTCGCAGCCGGCCAGGAGAATCACTGTTCCTCCGGGTCGTGGAACGGATGATTGAACTTCATGACGGCCCAAGATACCGGCAGGACGCATCCTGTCAAACCACGTCGCTGCGGTTGACATCCCTGGCCGGCCGCGTATCTTGAGACATGATGCGGGCAGTTGTTACCGTCCTTCTGCTGGTTCTGGCGGCGGGCGCCGCGGACCATAGGCTGAGCTTCGACAGCAACGGCGAAATCATGACCCTGTATCCCGAACTCAACCGCAAAGCCGGCGTCTTCCCGGACCTGTCCGGTTTCGACCGGGCCGAACTGTGGCAGGTTGACTCCGCATACCACGTCGAAACCTACTTCCCCGGCGGGGTCCGCGAGCGCCGCCGGTTGACCGAACCGGAACTGGACGAAACGCGCCGTCGGGTCGACGCATCCCTGCAACTGGCTCCGGAAGCAATAAGACCGGACCAGACCGGCCGGGGCAGCTTCCTGATTCAGCAGATACCGCTGGCCCTGGGCTGGTACGGCACGGCCATGAGCGCGCTCTTAACATCCGACGATTCCGACTTCCGGTGGACGACCGGCATCTACCTGCTCGGGAGTTCCGCCTGCTTCTTCGGGCCGCTGATGATGACCAGCAACGCCCGGATGACCCATGCCCAGGCGCACCTGAGTGTCGCCTACGGGTATCGCGGGATTCTCACCGGTTCGCTCATCAGCCTGACCTTCGATTTCAAGGGACACCGGCCATACATGGCAACCATGCTGGCAACCAGCATCGGCGGACAGGTGCTGGGCTACAAACTGGCCCGGGACATGAGTATCGGCCAGGCCAACCTCGTGTCGGCCTGGACCGACCATGGAACCCTGGACGGCTTTCTCGTCGGCGCCTGCGTCACGAACCTCTTCTTCAAGGACAACCATCAGCAACAGTCATTCGCCATCCCCATCCTGCTCG
>CBDUZK010000038.1:0-15809 GCA_965371675.1 uncultured bacterium
ACCGGCCCGCTTGCGCGGGCCGGAATCAAGTACGGTCGAAACTCGCTAGTCGAAGGTAGATACCCACGGGCAAGCCCGTGGCACTCAACTCAGAATTCAAGCTTCGCTTGACCTGAATCCTGACGCGCTTGCCACTTCACATACGCTCTGATCGTCTCCTCATCCACCCCCACCGTCGACACAAAGTACCCCGGCGACCACACCACGTTCTCCTTCCAGTATACCTTCTCCAACCACAGAAACTTCTTCCGCAGCCAACTCGCCGTCTGCCCTTTCATCCGCCCTACTACCGAACTCACGGCATACTTCGGCGGTATGACCATCACCATATGAATATGGTCTACCAGCACGCTTAGTTCGATCACCTCACAACCCGGCATACCCCTCAACACCCTCGACAGAAGCTTCCTCAAGTACCCGCCCACGCCAGGATTCAGGATACGGCGGCGATACTTCGGTATCCAGACAATGTGATATTGCGTCCGGTAGACGCCGTGTGCCGAACGTCGAACTTCCATACATCATCATACCGTATCGCCGCCCAGCATTCACCCCCGTGCAAGCACGGGGAACCCTGCTGGTTGATTGGACAACGACGGGAAGAAGGACCTCACGCTCGGTGAGTGGTACTCGAGCATCCGGTTTTACCACAATTCCGGCACCAACGCCGAGCCGATATTCACGACCTACGTCAACCTGGTCGAGCCGGACCCGGACAGCTTCCGCAACGGCAACCCGCCCCGCATCGCCCACGCGGACTGGGACGGGGACGACGACCTGGACATGATAACCTGTGACTACTACGGCTGGGTCACCTTGCGCGAGAACATCACCCCGAGCGGGATGGCCGGGGAAAACCGGGTTGCGCAACGCGGCCGGCAGGTATCGGCAACGGTTGTCCGCTGCGTCCTGGAGCTGGCTGATACCCCGGCCACGACCCGTCGTTCGCTCTTCGACCGCACCGGTCGTCTTGTCATGGACCTCTCGGCCGGGCCCAACGACGTGAGGTCGCTGCCGAGCGGGGTCTACAGCATCCGGCAACAGGGCTCAAGGAACGTCCACCGAGTCATCATCCTGAGTGACTGAGCCGGGCCGCTTGACCGGCTCGCCTTCAGCCCCGCCGGACCGGACCGGGCATCTGTGGACGAACCCGGACAGGTCTGGTAGGATACTGGTAGTGGAACCGCAAGCACTCCTGACCGGCGACCGATGGCATGGGGGTTGCACCGGATGATGGAATGAACCGCATCCTGTTCACCGCCGTACTGGTCGTGTCCGCGCTCGCACCGGTCCGGGCCCAGGAGCGAACCATGGGCCTGATGCTGAACGACTCTGCCGCGTTCGTCGGCTACACCCTGTTCGCGCCGCTGTCATATGACGTCACCTACCTCATCAACAACGAAGGACTGCTGGTGCACTCGTGGGAGAGCGCATTCACGCCGGGCAATTCCGCCTACCTGCTGGAGAACGGCAACCTGCTGCGCACCGCGGATGTCGGCAACTCGCGGTTCCGGGCCGGTGGCACCGGCGGCCGGGTCGAGGAATTCGACTGGGATGGGAACCCGGTCTGGGAGTTCGACTACTCCAGTGCCATGTTCTGCCAGCACCACGACATCGAGCAATTGCTGGGCGGCAACATCCTGATGGTCGCCTGGGAGTATAAGTCCCGGCCGGAAGCGATTGCCGCGGGCCGCGACCCGGCGCGAATCCGGGAGGACGCTCTGTGGCCGGACCACGTCATCGAGGTGGACCCGGCCACCGACAGCATCGTCTGGGAATGGCATCTCTGGGACCACCTGGTCCAGGACTTCGATCCGACCAAAGCGAACTACGGGGTCGTTGCCGACCACCCGGAACTGGTCGATATCAATTTCATCACCGGGAACCCGGGTGGAAACGCGGACTGGATTCACACGAACTCGGTCGACTACAACGAGGAGTTCGACCAGGTCATCCTCAGCACCCACGAGCTGTCGGAAATCTGGGTCATCGACCACAGCACCACCACCGAGGAAGCCCGTGGTCACACCGGCGGCCGGTACGGAAAGGGCGGAGACTTGCTCTATCGCTGGGGCAATCCGCAGGCATATCGTCGCGGAACCCCGGCCGACCGGCAGTTGTTCAAGCAGCACGACGCCCAGTGGATTCCGGACAGCCTGTCCGGGGCCGGCAACATCCTGATATTCAACAACGGGCCGGACCGCCCGGGTGGGAACTACACGACGATTGATGAAATCGTACCCCCGGTCGACGACAGCGGTCGCTACACAATCGGCCCGGACTCCACCTACGGCCCCGAAGCGCCGACCTGGTCCTACCAGGCCCCGAACCCGCCGGACTTCTACGCCAGCCACATCTCCGGCTGCCAGCGCATGCCGAACGGCAACACCCTCATCTGCGACGGCCCGCACGGCGTCTTCTTCGAAGTTGCCCCGGACACGGAAGTCGTATGGAGATACATCAACCCGGTGACGGACTCCGGCCCGATGGAGCAAGGCGAGTCGATTCCCGACGGTCGCAACCGTGTGTTCCGCGCTTATCGCTACGCGCCGGAGTACGCTGGTTTCGCGGGTCGCATCCTCACGCCCGGGGACCCGGTCGAGCGCTACCCGCCCGCGGTCGCGGAAGCCGTGGTCATGCCTGTCGCCGGGCCGACGAGTCTGCAGGCCGGTCCGAACCCGTTCGGCTCCGCGACGACCATCAGCTTCCGCCTGTCCCGGGAAACCAGAGTACGCCTCGCGGTGTTCGACGCGCTCGGCAGGCGGGTCGAGCTGCTCGTTGCCGGCACGCTCGCGGCCGGCGACCACCAACGCCAATGGCAGGCGCGAAACCTGGCTGCGGGCACCTACTTCTGCACCCTGACCCGCGACGCACCCACCGTGACCACCCGGTTGCTGCTCCTGCATTGACCGATCCGGCCGCCCGGTTTGACATCACCGGGCGCACCGCTATATTCCTGCCGTCCACAATGAGCAACCTTCGGAAGATCGAGCGCGCGCTGCGGGTGACCTGTACCCGCTGCGGGTCGTGCTGCATCGAGCCGGTCCCGCCGGTGACCGATTCCGACGTCCGGCGACTGGTCGAACACACCGAGCTTCCGGCGGCAAAGGTCGTCCGGTTCTATTCGAGCGCGGAGTTCGACTATGACGCCGACCGCGAGGGCTGGGTCCGGTTCAGCTACGGGAGACGCATCATGGGCCTGCGCCGGCCACGCGGCCGGTGCCTGTTCCTCGACCGGGACAACCACTGCACCACCTACGACGCCCGACCGATGACCTGCCGTACGTTCCCGTACGACGTGGAACTGGACGAGTCCGGCCGCATCGCCGGCCTTGACATAATCCGGCAATCATGGTGCCGGAGAACCCGGGGCTCCGGCCCGGATCCGGAACGGCTCCGGCTCGACGCCCGGCGCGAAACGATTGAGGACGAACTCTTCTTTCGTCGGGTCGAACGCTGGAACCAGAACCCTGCAGGCGACAAGGATGACTTCCTGCGCTTCCTGGGTCTTGACTGACGTAAGCTGCGTCCTGTCGGGCACTTGAAGCAACGGAACGGATGCCGGACTTACGTATCGGCGTCCAATCCGGGTTGACAATCGGGGATTCTTCCCTAACCTTAGCGCGGAGGACATTAAAAGTATGGCACTAGAGAAAGAGAAGAAGGGACAACTGATCACAGGCCATCAGTTGCATGAAGCCGATACCGGCTCCCCTGAGGTGCAGGTTGCAATCCTGACCGAACGGATTGCGCTCCTGAGTGAACACCTCAAAACACATAAGAAGGACAAGCATTCCCGGCGTGGGCTGATCAAGCTCGTCAACCACCGACGCCGGCATCTGAATTACCTGTCGACACACCACAAGAAGCGCTACACCAAAATCGTTTCTGATCTCGGGTTGCGGGGCTAAGGCGTGCACCGCGTCGAGAGAGAGGTTTGCGGTCGAACCCTGTCGTTCGAACATGGCCGCGTCGCCCGGCAGTCCGATGCCGGCGTACTCATTCGCTACGGTGACACCGTGGTGCTGTCCAGCGCCTGCTACCGCAAGGAAGCGGCCGACTACATCCCCTGGTTCCCGCTGACGGTCGACTATCGGGAATTCGCCTACGCGGCCGGCAAGGTTCCGGGCGGTTTCTTCAAGCGTGAAGGCCGACCGCGGGACAAGGAGACGCTGACCTGCCGGATGATCGACCGGCCGATCCGCCCCCTGTTCCCGGGCAACTTCCGCAACGAAACCCAGATCGTTTCGTTCCTGCTGTCGACCGACATGGAGAACGAGAGCGACCTGATTGCAATGCTCGGTGCGTCCTGCGCCCTGTCGATTTCCGAAATCCCGTTCCTCGGGCCGCTCGGCGCCTGCCGGATCGGCAAGATCGACGGCGAAATCGTCGCCAACCCGCTCTCGTCACAACTGAAGACAGCGGACATGTCGATGATGTTCGTCGGTATCGAGGACCGCATCATGATGATCGCGGGCCAGGCGAACGAGATAACACTCGACGACCTGGACCGGTCAATCGAAGTCGCGACCCCGGTTATCACCGCCACCATCGAGATGCAGCGGGAGATGATGGACGCGGTCGGCAAGCCCAAGATCAAGATCGAGAAGCCGAACGTGCCGGCCGAACTGGCGGCCGAGGTGAAGCAGCGGGCCGAGACGAAGATCCGCGAGATCAACGACGCCCATGACAAGCTCGACCGCAATCGCGCAATCGCCGAACTCAAGAAGACCCTGACCGAGGAACTGGCGGAACGGTTCCCGGACGCCGGGAAACCGGTTGCCGAGGCGCTCGATGACCTGGTCAAGACCGACGTGCGCAAACGAATCCTGGAACAGGAGCAGCGGCTCGACGGTCGCCCGCTCGACAAGGTCCGCCCGATCGAGTGCGAGGTCGGGATCCTGCCCCGCACCCACGGGTCCGCGCTGTTCACCCGGGGCCAGACCCAGTCGCTGTGCGCGACGACGCTCGGCACCAAGTCCGACGAACAGGTGGTGGATGACGTCGAGCTCGTCGAAGAACACAAGAAGCGGTTCATGCTCCACTACAACTTCCCACCCTTCTCGGTCGGAGAAGTCCGGTTCCTGCGCGGGCCCGGCCGCCGCGAGATCGGTCACGGCAACCTGGCCGAGAGTTCACTGAGCGCGATGGTCCCGGACGAGGAGAAGTTCCCCTACACGGTCCGACTGGTCTGCGACACCCTTGAATCCAACGGCTCTTCGTCGATGGCCGCGACCTGCGCCGGTTCGCTGTCGATGATGGACGCGGGCGTACCGGTCAGTGCCGCGGTCGCCGGTATCGCCATGGGCCTCGTCAAGGACGGCGACAAGGCGAAAATCCTCACCGACATCCTCGGTGCCGAGGACCACTACGGCGACATGGACTTCAAGATCGCCGGCACTCGCAACGGTATCACCGGGATCCAGCTCGACCTCAAGCTGCCGGGTGTCCCCTGGTCACTGCTGCGCGAGGCGGCGGTGCGTGCGACCGAGGCGCGGATGCAGATCCTCGACGTCATGGAGCAGACCATCGCCGAGCCGCGGGCCGAGATGAGCGAGTACGCGCCGCGAATCGAGTCGATCATGATCGACCGCGAGAAAATCGGCACGGTCATCGGCCCGGGCGGCAAGATGATCCGCAAGATCACCGAGGAAACCGGGGCCAAGATCGACATCGAGGACGACGGCACGGTCACGATTGCGTCGAGCAACCCCGAAGCGCTGAACGCGGCAAAGGAATGGGTCGAATCGCTGGTCGCCGAGGCCGAAGTCGGCAAGCTGTACCACGGCGAGGTCGTGCGCATCATGAGTTTCGGCGCGTTCGTCCAGATCCTGCCCGGCAAGGACGGGATGGTCCACATCTCGCAACTGGCGCCCGAGCGGATCCGGTCGGTCGAGGACGTGGTCAAGATCGGGGACAAGATATGGGTCAAGGTTGTCGAGATCGACGACCTCGGCCGGGTCAACCTCTCGCGCCGCAAGGCGATGGAAGAGCGAGGCGAAATCCCGCCGTCGGACGACGACGGCCGGGCGGCCCGTCCCCCACGCCGAGACGACCGCGGCGGACGCGACCGTGGTGGCCGTGACCGTGGACGGCCGCGACGCTAGGACACCCGATCCCGACGGCTCCCGGCGATGACTGACTACCGGGACGCGGCCGGCAACCATATCCGGGCCACTGACCTTTCAAGCGGGCTCCGGGTCGTAACCGAACGGCTGCCTCACATCCGTTCGGTTGCGCTCGGGCTCGCTTTCCGCATCGGCGGCCGCGACGACCCGGACGGCGCGGCCGGCACCGCCCACCTGGTCGAACACATGATCTTCAAGGGCACGGCCGACCGCAACGCGCGCGCCATCTCGATTGCGGCCGAGTCGCTCGGCGCGGAACTGAACGCGTTCACCGACAAGGAAATGACCGTGTTCTACGGCCGGTGCCCGGGTGACACCCAGGTGCCGGTCACCGAACTGCTCGCCGAAATCGTCGGCCACCCGGCCTTCGATGAAACCGAACTCACCAAGGAGAAGTCGGTCATCGCCGAGGAAGTGCGCTCGACCGACGAAGACCCTGACTCCAGGACCGTCAACCTGACCCTCGCCGCGCTCTACCCGGACCAGCCGCTCGGCCGGCCGGTCGTCGGCACGCTCGAATCGGTCGCCGCGGCCGACCACGACACGCTGCGCCGTCTCTACGAGGAGCGGTATCACGCCGGGACCTGCATCGCGGTGATTGTCGGCGACGTCCGGCACGACGAACTGATCGACACGCTCGAACGCCGCCTCGGTCACTGGCAGCGCCGCCCCGCGCCGACCAGGGAGAAAGCGCAACCGGGACCGCCGCTCCTGCTCTCCGCGACCCGGCGGGAACTGTCGCAGGTATACTTCTGCCGGGTGCGCCCGCTGTTCTCCTATGCGGACCCGCGCCGCTACGCGCTGTCGATTCTCAACAGCGCGCTCGGCGGCGGAATGTCGTCCCGCCTGTTTCAACGCTTGCGTGAGGACGAGGGATTGGTATATTCGGTTTCGAGCTTCGCCGAACTCCACCAGGATACCGGCCTGCTCGGGGTCTACTTCGTGACCGACCGGCGTAAGCTCGAACGCTGCCTCGCGGTCCTCGACGAGGAGATCGCCCGGCTGCGGCGCGACCGTTTGGACCGGGACGAATTCGAACGGGCGCTCAACATGACGAAGAGTTCGGTGCTGCTCGCACTTGAGAGCCCGGCCAGCCGGATGTTCCGGATGGCCCGGACCCTGCACCTGCTCGACCGGGTGGTGACGGTCGATGAGACGCTCGACGCCTACAACCGGCTCACGCTGGATGACGTCAACCGCCTCCTCGACGAAGTGCTCGTCGACGGCGACTGGCACGTCGGCGCCGTCGGCCCGGCGACGCAGGCCGAGCTGACCCGGCTGACCGCGCGCTGACCGCCGCGGCCGGCCTGACGGCAGAAAGGAGAAACGATGGCGGATAGCATCTCCCTGTCCGAACGGGGCGGGCGAATGCCGGCCTCGCCGATCCGCAAGCTCGTGCCGTACGCGGACCGGGCCAAAGCCCGCGGCATCAAGGTCTACCACCTGAACATCGGCCAGCCCGACATCGAGACCCCGCCCGAGATGCTCGCCGCGTACCGCAACATCAACCTCAAGGTCATCGCCTACGGCCCGTCGGGCGGGCTGCCTGATTACGTCGCCGGGCTCGCCGGCTACTACCGCGACGTCGGCATCGAAGTCGAGCCACGGGATATCCTGGTCACGACCGGCGGCAGCGAGGCGTTGATGTTCGTGTTCAACGCCATCTGCGACCCGGGCGACGAGATCATCGTGCCCGAGCCGTTCTACACCAACTACAACGGGTTCGCGAACATGAACGGGGTCCGCATCGTACCGCTGACCACCCGGGCCGGGGACGGCTTCGCCCTCCCGGACCCGGCTGCAATCGAGCGACTGGTAACCCCGCGCACGAAGGCAATCCTGTTCAGCAATCCCGGCAACCCGACCGGCCACGTCATGTCGGCCGCTGAAATGGAGACCCTGCGCCGGCTCGCGCTCGACCACAACCTGTTCCTGATCGCGGACGAAGTGTACCGCGAGTTCATCTACGACCCGGGCGTATGCCACGTCAGCGTCCTGAGCCTTGAGGGCATCGACGACCGGGCAATCATCGTGGACAGCGTATCGAAACGCTACAGCGCCTGCGGTTCCCGGGTCGGCTGCATCGTCAGCCGCAACCGCAACCTGGTGGCGACCACGCTCAAGTTCGGCCAGGCCCGGCTCTGCCCGCCGACTATCGACCAGCTCGGCGCGCTCGGCGCGCTCAAGACCCCGGCATCCTACTTCGAACGGGTCCGGGCCGAATACAAAGCCCGCCGCGACCTCCTGTGCCACGAGTTGAACGACATGCCGGACGTGATGTGCCGGACCCCGGGCGGTGCTTTCTACACCGTCGTCAAGCTGCCGGTCGACGACGCCGACAAGTTCGCCATCTTCCTGCTCGAAGACTTCAACCTCGACAACGAAACGGTCATGGTCGCGCCCGCGGCCGGCTTCTACGCCACGCCCGGTCTCGGCCGGGACGAGGTCCGCATCGCCTACGTGCTCAACACGAAGGACCTCGCGCGCGCCCTGACCGTATTCCGCGCAGCGCTTGACGCCTACCCGGGCCACACCACCTGACCGTGTCTCGACTCGACCACGCCAGCCGCCCGCTCCGAGTCTGCATGGTGACCGACAACTACTACCCTTACATCGGCGGCATCCCGGACCACGTCCACTACCTGTCCACCGAACTGCGCCGCCGGGGCCACACGGTCAGAATCCTCACCTCGTCCTTCGGCGGCAAGACGGTCGAAACCCTGCGCGAAGTCCCGGATGAAGAACACGTGTTCCGGGTCGGCCGCGGCCTCCTCATCCCGACAAACAAATCCTTCGCCCGGATCCCGACCGCCTGGCGTCCGACCCACCAAGTGAAGAAGTACTTCGACCGGAACCGGTTCGACATCGTCCACATCCACGGCACACTCGGCCCGTCGCTGCCGATCGTATCCCTGCGCGCGTCGCGCGCGGTCAACGTGTTCACCTTCCACGCCGACTTCGAGCGAAGCCTCGCCTACGCCGTGCTCAAGCCATTGATCCAGCCCTACTTCAAGATGATCCACGGCCTGGTGGCGGTGTCGAAGCGGGCGCGCGACTCGACCGGACGGTACTTCCGCGGCAACTACCGCATCATCCCCAACGCCATCGACGTCGACTTCTTCCACCCGGACGCGAAGCCGATGCCGCAACTGGACAACGCCCGGCCGAAAATCCTGTTCCTGGGCCGGTTCGAGCCCCGCAAGGGACTGAAGTACCTGCTGATGGCGATGCCCGAAATCGTCCGGGCGGTGCCGGACGTCCAGCTCGTCGTCGTCGGAGCCGGCCTGTTCGGCTACTCCTACAAGCAGTACCTCGACAAAGACCTGTCCGAACACGTCCACTGGGCCGGGCTGATACCGAGCGAGGAACGACCCCGGTACTACGCCAGTTGCGACGTCTACTGCTCGCCCGCCATCGGCAACGAAAGCTTCGGCATCGTCCTGCTCGAATCGATGGCAACCGGTCGCCCGGTCGTCGCCTGCAACATCGACGGCTACCGCCAGGTGATGGGCACCGAGAACAACGAGGGGCTGCTGGCAGAACCCCGCGACGTCGCGGGAATCGCCGCCGCAATCACCAGCCTGCTCAAAGACCCGGACCGGTGCACCCGGATGGGCAAGGCAGGCCGGGCCAAGGCTCTCACCTACTCGTGGCCCCGCATCACCGACCGGGTCGAAAGCCTGTACCACGAGATGCTCGACCGCTATCCCCGCCCGCGCTACGGTCGGTCCTGACACAGAAAGGGTTCAAGGAGCCCGGGATTCTGCCCGCGCGCGTGCAGGCTCCGCATCAAGGAATCGAGTGAAAGACTCCGGACTGGAACGCAGGCGGCAAGCGTCGCCTGATGGCTCAGGCGTGAATCCGACATTCGGCATTCGGCCTTCGAAACTCGGCATTCCCAAAGGCCCATCCGGGTTGCGGGCCGTACTCCGCAAGCCGCAGTTCCTGACGTTCGCCGTCACCCAGTCGGTTTCCCTGTTCGGCGACAAACTCGACTACATGGCGTTGCTCGCGCTCATCGCCTGGTTCTCGGGTCGAGCCGGCATCGATTCGAGCCGGGCGATTGCGGCCCTGTCCGTGGTCGCAGCCCTGCCGACCGTACTGTTCGCGCCGATTGCCGGCGTGTTGGTCGACCGCGCCGACCGGGGCCGGGTGATGATCGCCTGCGACGTCGCCCGCGCCCTGCTCGTACTTGCCCTGCCCGTTGTCGCGCTCCGGCTGTCGAGCCTGCCGCTCGCCTTCGGCATCGCCTTCGCCGTGTTCCTGTGCGGCCTGTTCTTCAACACCGCCCGCCTGTCGATAATCCCGGACCTGGTGGGAACAGGACCGGACGCCTCAGGCGTCGGGCGTAAGGCGTCGGGCGTAAGGCGTAAGGCGTCAAGCGTCCCGCTCCTCGCCGCCAACTCGCTGATGAGTTTTACGGGCCGGGTCGCCACCCTCGGCGGAATGGTCGCGGGCGGCTTCATTGTCGACTGGACCGGCTGGCACCGTTTCGGCATCAACCCGTCCTGGACCGCGGGCTTCTACCTCGACGCCGTGACCTACGTCGTGTCGGTCATCGGGCTGCTGTTCATCTATCGCAAACTCAGGGCAATGTCGAATGCCGAATGCCGAATGCCGAATGCCGGGGCGGGCATCACGAACACCATCCGCGCCCGGCTCGCACGGTTCACCGGGGAGATGGCCGACGGGTGGAGACTCGCAATCCGCACCCCGGTGGTGCTCTTCGTCTACTGCTCGACCATCGTGCTGGTCTTCGCCGGGGCCGGATTCCTGGTCCTCTACGTGCCGCTCATCCAGGGAGCCGGCTTCGACCTCGGCACGCGCGGCGTCGGGGTCATCGCGGGCATCGGCTCGGTCGGGCTCCTTGTGTCCGCGCTCGGCTACGGCGCGGTCGGGTCCCGCCTGCCCCGGCACAGCGCGATTCTTATCGCCTTCCTCGTCATCAGCCTGTGCACCATGACCATGGCAATGACCGGTTCACCGACCCTGGTTGCCGTGGCTGTTTTCCTCGCCGGCTGCGCCCTGTCACCAATCTACATCGCGATGGACACCCTGCTCCACGAATCGGTGCCGGCCGCAATCCGGGGCCGGATATTCTCCAACCGCGAGTGGGTCATGCACCTCGCCTTCGGCCTCGCTGCCCTGACTATCGGCCTGTTGACCCGCGTCGCGGCCAACCGTACACTCTTGTTCGTAATCGGCATACTGGTGGCGGCCGCGAGTATTGGTGGCTTCATCTTCATCCGCGGGCATGACTTCGGCCGACCCCCACATCCTGAGGAGGAATCATGACCGACCCGCGCATTGACAAGATGGCTGCGGTCATCGTTGACTACAGCATGGCGCTCCGACCCGGCGACCTGGCCCGCCTGCAGGGCGAACCGGCCGGCATGCCGCTGCTCCGCGCGGTCTACCGCCGCGCGCTCAAGGCCGGCGCCCACCCCTTCGTGCGCACCGTGCACCCGGAGCTGACCGAAATCCTGCTTGCCGAAGGCACCGACGAACAGTTATCCTACGTTCCCGAAACCGCGCTGTTCGAGGTCGACCGCATCGATGCCCGGCTCTACGTCCGCGCCGCCGAAAACCTGACTGCGCTCGCCGGTGCCGACCCGAAGAAACTGGCCATCTCCCGCCGCGCCGCCCGGCCCGTGTTCGAGCGGTTCATGGAACGCAAGGCAAAGGGCGAGCTCAAGTCCTGCCTCACCCAGTACCCGACCAACGCGTCCGCCCAACTCGCCGGCATGTCGCTCGACGAATACGAAGAGTTCGTATTCCACGCCTGCCTGATTCACGAACCCGACCCGGTCGCCGCCTGGCAGAAGGTATCGAAGGAACAACAGCGCTACGTCGACTTCCTCGACACCGTCTCCGAACTCCGGTTCGAAGCCCCGGACACAGACATCACCATGTCGGTCAAAGGCCGCAAGTGGATCAACTCCGACGGCAAGGCCAACTTCCCGTCGGGCGAAGTGTTCTCCGCCCCGGTCGAGGACTCGGTCAACGGCCACATCCGCTACAACGTGCCGACCGTGTACCAGGGCCACCCGGTTGAAGGCATCACAATCGAGTTCAAGGGCGGCAGGGTCGTCTCCGCCCGGGCCGACCGCGGCGAGGAGTTCCTGCTCAGCCAGCTCGACGCCGACGAAGGGTCCCGGACCCTCGGCGAAGTCGCGTTCGGGCTCAACTACGGCATCACCCGGCCGACCGGCAATATCCTCTTCGACGAGAAAATCGGCGGCACCATTCACCTCGCGGTCGGGGCCGGGTACCCGGACTGCGGCAGCCGCAACAAATCCGCAATCCACTGGGACATGATAAGAAGCATGAAGCCCGGCAAAGCCTGGGCCGACGGCAAACTGGTCTACGAAGACGGCAGGTTCAGAATGTGATGAATCAACCACGAAGACACCAAGTTCACCAAGAGAACCCGGACTCCGGAGGTTCGGACACCTTTGTGTGTTTTGTGCCTTTGTGTCTATTCTCAGGAGGCTCATGATGACTGATCCGAGAATCGAAAAACTCGCCCGGGTCCTCGTCCACTACAGCATGGGCGTAAAGAAAGGCGCCGTCACGCGCATCGAAGGCTCGGCCCTGGCCGAGGGACTGATCAAGGCGGTCTACGTCGAAACGCTCAAAGCCGGCGGCCTGCCCTACCTGCGCGTCGGCCTGCCCGATACCGGCCGCCTGTTCTTCACCCACGCCACCAAGACCCAACTCACGCACATCTCGCCGCTCGTCAAACATGAACTCAACAAGACCGACTGCTGGCTGTCGCTCTGGGGCGGCTGGAACACCCGCGAAATGACCGGCGTCGACCCGAAGCGCGTCGCCCTGTCCCGCGCGGCCCGCAAACCGCTGATGGACCGGATGCTCAAGCGGATATCGACCGGCAGCCTGCACTGGTGCGGCACCCAGTTCCCGACCCATGCCTCAGCCCAGGACGCTGAAATGTCGCTGACCGAATACGAGGATTTCGTGTTCCGCGCCGGCCTGCTCCACAAGCCGGACCCGGTCGCGGAATGGAAGAAGGTATCGAAGCAGCAGGCCCGCACCTGTCGCTTCCTCAACCGACTGAAGACCATCCGCATTGCGGGCCCGGACACCGACCTGAGCTTCAACGTTGCCGGCCGCAAGTGGATCAACTGCGACGGCCACGAAAACTTCCCGGACGGCGAAGTGTTCACCGGCCCGGTCGAAAACTCGGCCGAAGGTCACATCCGCTACTCCTTCCCCGCGGTCTACGGCGGCCGCGCGGTCGAGAACGTCCGGCTGGTGTTCAAGAAGGGCAAAGTCGTGGACGCGAAGGCGGATAAAGGTGAAGACTACCTCCACGCCATGCTCGACATGGACAAAGGCGCGCGCTACGTCGGCGAACTCGCCTTCGGCACCAACTACGGCATCAAGCAGTTCACCCGCAACATCCTCTTCGATGAGAAAATCGGCGGCACCATGCACATCGCGGTCGGCGCGTCCCTGCCCGAGAGCGGCGGGAAAAACAAATCCAGCCTCCACTGGGACATGATCTGCGACACCCGCAAAGGCTTCACCGTCTACGGCAACGGCAAGCCGATTCACAAGAACGGGAAGTTCCTGAAGGCGTAGCAAAGAAGACTGAGCGATTGAACCCGGCGTTGCAGCACAGGAAGAGAAAGACGACTTGACAGCCAGAGAAAGAACTCCGAGGAAGATTCCCCGCAGTGTAGCTCCACAGGCGTACCAACTGAAGGTCACGCTGCTGGACACAGAGCCACCGATATGGCGGCGACTGGTGGTGCGTGGCGACACAACGCTTGCGCAACTCCACGACATACTCCAGACCGCGATGGGCTGGTACGACTGCCATCTGCACACGTTCACGGTGTGCGGCAAAGTGTACTCCGTGCCTGACCCGGACTGGAGCGTCGCTGACGAACGGAAGGTGAAACTGGCAGGGCTGCACTTCGGAGTGCGGAACCGATTCCGGTACATGTACGACATGGGCGACGGCTGGGACCACGAAATCCTCGTCAAAGCCGTAGCCGAAGTGGAAGGAACTCGCACGCCCCGCGCGGTATGCCTGGCCGGAGCCCGGGCCTGTCCGCCTGAGGACGTCGGCGGCACCGGTGGGTACGAGCATTTCCTTGAGGTAATCCGCAACCCGACTCACGAAGAGCACGAAAAGATGCTGAAGTGGGTTGGCGGCGAGTTCGACGCGGAGGAGTTCGACCTTGCGGACACGAACGAGGCGCTGAAGGACGCGTGAACGAGAAAATGCCCCGACCCCGACCGACCGCCGGCAGCCATCAGGTCGCGGAAGACACGACATGAACGACAACCTTCCCGAGCGGCGGACCACCGCCTCCGAAATCGTATTCTACCAGACCGAGAATGGCAAGGGCCGGATTGAAGTCCGGCTTGAGGACAACACGGTCTGGTTGACCCAGCGGTTGATGGCCGAGTTGTTCCAGACTACCGTGGCCAACGTCAACATCCACCTGAGGAATGTTTTTACCGAGGGCGAGGTGGACGAAGGGCCAGCTATTAAGGAATACTTAACAACTGCGACGGACGGCAAGAAATACCAAATGAAGTTCTACAACCTGGATGCCATTCTAGCGGTCGGTTACCGGGTACGGTCGGAACGGGGCACACAGTTCCGGCGCTGGGCGACTGAACGGTTGCGCGAGTACCTGGTCAAGGGATTCGTACTGGACGACGAACGGCTGAAAGAAGGCCGCACACTTGGCTTGGACTACTTCGATGAACTGCTTGAGCGCATCCGCGACATCCGGGCGAGCGAGAAGCGGTTCTATCAGAAGATACGGGACATCTACAAACTGGCCGTGGACTATGACGCCAACTCTGAAGCTACGAAGGAGTTCTTTCAGATTGTCCAGAACAAGCTACACTGGGCGATAGCGGGTGAAACCGCAGCCGAAATCATCGTCGAGCGGGCCGACGCACACAAGCCCAATATGGGCCTGACGACCTGGAGGGGCACAAAGGTGCGCCGCACCGACGTCGTAGTAGCCAAGAACTACCTGAGCGAGAAGGAAATCGGCGAGATGAACCGGGTCGTAGTGATGTACCTCGACTATGCCGAGGACCAGGCGAAACGGAGGAAGCCGCTCCATATGCTGGACTGGCGTGAGAAACTGGATGCGTTCCTGCGGTTCAACGAGCGGGACGTACTCAAGCATCCGGGCAAGGTCTCGATGGAGGTCGCCCAGGCGTTGGCCCTGGAGCAGTTCAAGAAGTACGACCGCGCCCGCCTGGAGAGTGAAGCCGCAGCCGACGACGAGTTCGAACGTACGGCAAAGCAACTGGAGAAGCAGACGACGAAGTCGAAGCGTAGCCCGAAGCGCGGGTAGCACCAAATACACTTCCGCTTCGACGCCAATCAGGAATACCAACTGGACGCCACCGCCCACCGCGACCGGTTCATCATCCGCCGCTAGGCCGGACCCGACAGACCCCTTCACCGTCTACGGCAACGGCAAGCCGATTCACAAGAACGGAAAGTTCCTGAAGACGTAAGCCCGACTGCGGAATTCACCTCGCACCGTCCGGCCGGCCGGCGATTTCCGACTTGACTGCAGAGGCTACGGTCAATATGCTGGCAGGCGATGAAGCCTGAAGACAAGGCGCGTGAGAAGATTGACGAACTGCTTGAGGCCGCAGGTTGGGTCGTGCAGGACC
>CBDUZK010000039.1:0-15722 GCA_965371675.1 uncultured bacterium
GGAACCCGGCGGTGCCCTTCACGAGTACGATGTCCGGGTTGGTGCACGAGAGGGTTGCGGTGACGCCGGTGGCGTTCTGCCAGCCGGCAGCGTTGGCGTAGGTGACGATCAGCGCCGCGGTCTCGCCCGGGCCCGGTCGGCCGTTGCCGTTGCCGGCAGCGTCGTTGAACCGCCAGTCGGTGACTACGAGGTCGCAGTGGAATCGAGGCAGGATGATGTTGCCGATGTTAACCCGGCCGGCGCCGCAGAATCCGTTGCGGTAGTAGTCGTCCGGCATCGAGTCGCAGGTCGCGTAGAGCAGGCTGCAACACTGTGCGTTGTCGAGGTGGGGGAAGGCGGACTTGATCCAGGCGATGGCGCCGGCGACGAGGGGAGTGGACATCGACGTGCCGCTCTTCGCTCCGTAGCCGTGGTTGGTGACGGTTGCGTAGATGCCGGCGCCGGGCGCGGTCACTTCAATCCATGTTCCGTAATTGGACCAGGACGTCTTCATGTCGTTCGGTCCCGAGGCGGCGACCGAGATGACGTGGTCGTAGTTGGCCGGGTAGAAGATGTTGCTGGTACCGTCGTTGCCTGCTCCTCCGACCAGTACGAGCCCGCTTTCCCAGGCGAACTGGCAGGCGTCGGCCATCGGCTGGTACGGGGAGTAGCCGCCGAAACTCATGGATATGACGAACCCGTCTTTGGGCACGAGGTGATAGATGGCGGCAATCGCGGCGTAGAGACTGATACCACCGCCACCGCCGCAGCGGTACCCGAAGTTGCGCACGTTCCAGGGTACGCCGGCGACTCCGATTGCGTTATCGGTTCTCGCGTTCGAGATGCCCCAGCAGTGTGTGCCGTGGTCATCGGAAAGCTGATTGGGATCGGGATTGGGATCGGCCACGGCGAAGTCGTACCCGATGACGTCGTCCGGGTAACCGTTGCCGTCCTGGTCGAGTCCGTCGATATCTCCGTCCGGCGGGGGCAGTCTGTCGAACCGGCCGTTGCCGTTCAGGTCCTCAAGGGCGTTAACCCAGAGGTTGTCGATGATGTCCGGGTGATGCCATTCACAGCCGTCGTCAAGCACCCCGATCAGGACGGTGCTGTCGCCGTGGGCAAACTCCCATGCTGCCGGGGCCCCGATGTTCGCCAGGTGCCACTGGTAGTCGAACAGGGTGTCGTTCGGGACGTCGGTCAGGGGAAACCAGGCGTTGGGGCAGGTGTATTCGACCTCGGCCAGGGCTTCGTATTCGGCCGCGACCGGCCTGATGTCCTGGTCGACGTCGAACTGGATGAGGTACTGCACGTCGCAACCGTACTGCATCGCAATCGGCCCGGGGTTCGGGCGGCGCCACAATGGCGCCACTTCGTCCACGTGCCAGCGGCGGTTCAGCTCGTCCAGCGCCGGGATATCGAACCGGGCGATGCCATCCTCGGTCGTGATACTCACCTTGCCGCGCTGGGCAGGCGTGAGTTCAAGGATGAGCTGGCCGGCTGTGTAGCTCTCACGTTCGGTGTCCGTCATCACTGGGCGTTGCAGGTCAGGGTAAGCCGCTGCGAGGGACACGGCAACGGCAGCGATGGCAATCAAGCGCTTCACGAATCCTCCATGAGCATTGTTTTCTTGCAGGCTTCAGACTTATCAGTATGCTGCGAGGCAAGCTCATGTCAAATCAGGAACACGAGGCCGAACTGACCGGAAGCAACCATCCCGGTCGTGTGTCGTCCAATCATTTTGAGTCCAAGTTGAGCGAAGCTACAGCCGCAATCCAGGGAACCGGTTCGATTGGACCGGTGGATGGCCTTGAGAATATCTACCGGGAATACCGAACCCGGGTGTTCTCAACGGCTTACCGCTTTCTTCGCAATCGGGAGGATGCCGAGGACGTCACGCAGGACGTCTTCATAAAGGTGTTCAAGAAGATCGGAGATTTCCGGGGCGATGCCAAGCTGTCTACCTGGATCTACCGGATAACGGTCAACACGGCGCTTGACCTGTTGAGAAAACGCAAGCGTCGTCCGACCGTCTCGATTGATTATGTGGCGGAGCCGAGCACCGGGTCATCGAACCTGAAAACCCTGATTGAGGGTATGATACCGAGCCTGCCGGAGGGGTACCGTAAGGTGTTCGTTCTGCACGATATACAGGGACTGAAGCACGCTGAGATCGCCGAGGTGCTCGGGATAACCGAGGGAGGAAGCAAGTCTCAACTGCACCGGGCACGGGCGGTGATGCGAAAGAAACTGGCGCCGTACATGAAGGACAGGCACTGGCGCTGAGAAGGGAGATGCATACGAAGCACTATGGTGATGAAACACTGAGTGCCTATCTGGACCGGGACCTAGAAGCGACTGAGGCAAGGATTGTGGCCGAACACCTTGAGCGCTGTCGTGGTTGCCGTGAGGCACTTGAACAACTCGTCCTGATCAGGGACACCGCGGCTGGTTTTGAGCAGCTCGAGCCTTCGGAACACACATGGCACGCGATTCGACGCCGAGTGCGCCGCGAGTCGCGTCCGCGGTCGGGTTGGATCTGGATTGGCGCTGCGGCCGCGGCCGCAGCCGCGGTCCTGTTGGTGTTCGTGTTTCCGGGCCGCAGTCCGGGAGACCACCGGCGTTCTTCCAAGCAGTGGATTGCTTCGGCACCGCAGACGCGCTCCGACGCCCGGGCCGAGCTGTCTTCCGAGTACCGGAAGTACCTGAGCGGGATTGAGGACGCAATCGATGAGATAGAGGCGGCCATGGCCGAGAATCCGCACAACCCACGGGTTCGGCTTGCCTACCTGACAGCCCGTTCGAACCGGGTGCAGGCCCTGGACCGGTTCTGTTCCGGGGGGTACTGATGCGCGTGCTGTTGGGCCTGCTGATTGCGTTGATGGTCGGCAGGTCCGAGCCGGCGACGAAGGTGCTGTACGGGAACGTATCGTGTCCTACCGGGCACACGGTCCGACTGATGCACCGGTACGGTAACGTAACTGTGAAGGGTGTGGCGGCTGAGAGCCTCCGGGTCGAGGCAGCGGTCCGGGTCGATGGTTCAGACCGGCTTGAGGTCGAGGATTTCGTTCGGGATGTGGACCTGAGCATTGCAGCCTGGGCCGACACGATCTTCGTGGCCATCCTGTATCCCGGACTGCCCGAACCGACCTCTGAGTTCAGCTACGAAGTCGATATCGACCTTGCGATGCCGGCGACGGTCCGACTTGACATCTGCAACTCGTTCGGCGACATCGAAGTCACCGGCGTTGAGGGCGGCAGCCGGCTGGCGAACCGGTTCGGCGACGTCGTGCTGCGGTCCTGCCGGGATTGCGAGGTTGTCAGTCGACACGGTGACGTCCGGGTTGCGGAGATAAGCGGCAGCCTGCTGGTCGATAACGGCTACGGCAATGTGTACTTGGACAGGGTCACCGAACTGGTCCGGGTCGATAACCGCTATGGCAATGTCAGTGGTCGGGCGCTGGATGGCGATGTCGTGCTGGGTAACGTGCTCGGGAACATCGACGCGCGCGGGGGCAGAGGGCGACTGACTCTGGTGAACCGGATCGGCGTGGTCGATGCCTGGGTCGATGACACCGGGCTGACCGATCTCCAGGTAATGGCTGAGCTTGGTCGGGTTCAGTTAAACTTCGTCCGCGCGGTCCCGTTCCAGCTTGACGGCAGGATGATGGGAGGCCGGATTCGTTCCGGCCTGCCGGTGCAGGTCAGCCGGCAGGGCTCGCAGTCCCGGGTGGCAGGTCGATCCGGTGTGGGCGGGACGAGGATTGAAGTGACCGGTGCCTGGGCCGATTTCTTTGTCGGCACGGATTCCACGGGTGGAACGGCACCGGACAGTACCACCGGGGTGAATCCCGGTGAAGGGAGGTAACGCTGATGAAGAAGTTGACCGTTCTGTTTGTGCTTCCGCTGCTGGCATTCACGCTGGTAGCGGCCGAGGCCGAGTCGGCGGACAATCAGCAGCAACAGCGAGGTTGGCTCGGGATCTACACCGAGAACCTGAGCGAGGCGATGCTGGTTGCGCTTGATATTGACTACGGAGTGCTGATTGCGGACGTCGTCGACGAGTCGCCGGCTGCTGCCGTCGGTTTCCAGAAGGGCGATGTCGTTGTCGAACTTGACGACCAGCAGATAGAAAGCGCCTCGGACCTGCGGTACGTCGTGCGTGACCGGCCCGACCGGGAGGTTGTGGTTCAGATTCGCCGCCGCGGCCGGCTGGCCCGGATTGATGTCACGCTAGATGCCAGAGATACGGACGCCATCTGGCTTGAGAGCGATAAGTGGCTGCGGATACCCGAGGATGCGATGCGGGTCGCGGTCAAGGCTTTGCGTGAGGCCGGAGAGCCGGGCGCGAAGAAGGAAACCAAGGTTCGTGTCGAGAAGCTTGATGGCGAGCTGTTTGAACTGGATGAGCTCCGGGAAGAGCTTGAGGAGCTGAAGGCGGAGCTCGCGGAAGAGCTTGAGGAACTGCGCGAGGAGTTCCGCGAGAGAATCAAGGACAGGACCTCCGAGTAGGACGCTGTTCCTTTCGAGACGTAGACGGGGCTCGATGAGCCCCGTCTACGTTTGCAGTCGGTCGCTACGGGCAACAAGGTGAACCCCGCCGGAAGGCGGGGTTCACACAGGTTCGGTTCGCGTCTAGTCTTCCGTGGCAGGTATCGTTGCAGCGGCGGATTTCTCGTATCGCGGGAAGTAGCCGTGGCCGCATGTACAGATGACACGAAACCCCGGGGTTTCCTCGCCGCAACGGGGGCAGGGGCGCAGGATAGGGAGGGGCTCTTTAGAAGTCCCGGTCGACGATTCGACATCTGTGCGAGCTTCTTCATACCAGGAAAACGGTTTGCGGCGCAGTTGGCGTGACTCGGAGGTAGTATCGTTTTTCGCCGACTTGGGCACGCAGCCGTGCAGGTATCGTGTACTGGTTTCTGTGCCTTCGCATTTGGGACACTTGATCTGCTGGATGTCTGTCATGTTCTGCTCCCTCTAGAAATCGTCCTGGCCCTGGCTGTATTCGAGGACTTCCCTGAAGACCCCGTCGCCGGCTTGCTCTCTGCATTCAGGACTACAGCAGAGCAGGTGCGTTGCGTAAATCTGCGGGTCCCCGCCGTCCATGCCGCATCCCGGGCAGGGCCGGGTTGCCGGCTTGCCGTCAGGATCTGGTGGTTCGGGCTCCAGGGCGGTTTCCATCCATTCGAAGAAATCACCATTGAGGGGTTCCGGGCAGTCGACGTGGATGTACCGGATGTACGTGTGTTCGTCCATGCCGCATTCCGGGCACACTACCTTGTGTAGTTTCGGCACTGTTTCTCCTTCCTGTGTTTTGTCTCAGTCAACGGCTGTGGGGCTTCCCTAGTCCGAGCCGAAGCCACAGTTGCTGCAACGGATGACTTTGCCGGCGACGTCCATACCGCAGCCGGGGCAGGGCCGCGTCGCGGGTGCGCCGTCAGGTTCGGGGCCGATTTCTGTGTGGCTGTCGCAGTTGGTGCAGTTGTAGGTTGCTACAACCTGGTCGTACGTGTCACATTGCTCGCACTTGAGCACGGTGTCACTCGACTTCGCAAAGGTGTCTTCCGGCATCTCTTCCTCCTTGCGGCCTGCAGGCCAGTCTTACTTTCGTGTGCAAATTAGCATCCCCAGATGGTCTTGTCAAGCCCTTTTTGTGTCGGTGTTGATTGTGCGGGCGTGGTTCTTGCTGTCTTGACACCGCCGCAGACTGCAATATGCTCGTCACAGCGAGGCTATGTCAATTCTCAAGGAAGTCGAAACCAAGGTTGCTGCGTTGCGTCAGCAGTTGGATGCTGCGTCCGACGCCGTGCGTCGACTTCCAATCCTGCTTGAGATGTCGGATGAACTGTGGATGATTGCGCCGGATCAGGCGCAGCCGATTCTCGAACAACTGCTGGAGGAAGCATCGGCGGTGCAGGACCACGAGACGACATCGCGCGCTGCGCAACGTCTGTCGGCTGTGTATCTCAGCCGTGGCGACGTGGAACGGGCCAGGAGCGCTGCCGACCGTGCGCTGGAGCAGGCGAGTGCTGCATACAGCAAGCAACTGGAGGCGGCGGCGCTGAACCAGCGGGGGCTCATCTATTACCACCGCGCCGACTACATCAGCGCCCGCGAGTGCTTTGAGCGTTGCCGGGACTTTAGTCGGACTGCGGAGTATCTCGAGGGCGAGCAGGCGGCACTGAACCAGCTCGGCAACCTTGAGGGTTTCCACGGCCGGACTTCCCGCGCGCTCGATTGCTACCGCCGATGTCTGGAAATAGACGTCCGGCTCGGGTCGGCGCGCGGCCAGGTCGTGAGCCGGATCAACATCGGTTGGGCGCTCGAGCAACTCGGTCAGTGGGAGGAGGCGGCCGAGAACCTGTATCGCGCGATAGCGCTCAGCGAGCAGAACGGGTTCGAAAGCTGGCGCCTGCTGGCAACGAGCAATCTCGCCGAGCTCTACGTGAAGCGGCACCGATTGGACCAGGCAATCGACATGTTCAGGATGGTGGTTGATTGTGAGCGTGGCACCGGGCTACCGAGCCAGGTGCTCGACACCGCGCTCTGCAATCTCGGCAAGGCGTTGTACCGGCAAGGGGATTTCGGCGCCGCGGCCAAGACCTATGCAGAGGCGTTGGCGCTCTACGAGAAGACCGGAGACCGGCGTGAGTTGGCGATACTCATGCGTCGAATGGCCGAGTTGGCCCTGGCCCGGGGCGAGCTGGCCGAAGCGGAAGAGTGCGTGGGACGTTCGGCTTCGATTGCCCACGAGCTCGGACTCAAACGCGAGCAGGGCGAAGTGCTGCGCGTGCGGGCATTGCTTTTTGCCGAGCAGGGCGAGGACGCGGCAGCGCAGGATTGTTTCGAGCGTGCGGTCGTCCATCTTTCCGGAACCCCGGACAGCTATGAGATGGCGCGCATCCGACTGCAGTACGGGCGGCACCTGGCCGCAGGAAATGACCGCGACCGGGCGTTGACCCTGTTGAAGCAGGCGGCGGCTACTTTTCGGCGCCTGTCGGTCGTCGCGGAGTCCGAGGAGGCAAACCGGCTGTTGTTCCGGCTCGAGATGCCGCAGGCCGGGGAGAGCGCGTTGATTGCGGGTGTGGATGGTCTGATGCACCTCGGGTTGGAGCCGGCTGCGTTCTTTCAGCGCGTGCTCAAGTTTCTCTGCGAGGGATTCGCGTGCGAGTCCGGGGCGATTATGCGCGAGGCGACGGCGGTTGTTGTCGAAGGGCAGCCGGATTCGCGGATTTCGGCCGAACTTGCCGGTTGTCGGGAGACGGTTTCGACCGGCACCGCAGTATACGTTCCGGTCAGTTCCGGGGAGCGAACACTGGCAGGTGTGTACCTTGAGCGTTCGAATACGGCCGAGGGTGCGATTGGTACCGGAACGCTTGAACGCGTCGCAGAGATGCTGGTCGAGCCGGCGCGCAGGCTGGCCGAGTTGCCGGTGGGTTCGACGACGGATGTGGCAATCGCCGGACTGCAGTACACCGGGGTTATCGGGCACTGCAAACCGATGGTGCACGTGCTCGAGACGGTTGCCCGGGTTGCCGGGACCAACGTGCCTGTGCTGGTTCGAGGCGAGAGTGGAACCGGCAAGGAACTGGTCGCGCGTGCCGTGCACGAGTCCGGGGGGCGACGCGGGCGGCCGTTCGTTACCGTTAACTGCGCGGCGGTGCCGGAGGCGCTGCTTGAGGCGGAGTTCTTCGGCGTCATCAAGGGCGCGGCGACCGGCGTTGCCGCGCGCAAGGGGAAGTTCGAGGTCGCTGACGGGGGCACAGTCTTCTTGGATGAGATTGGGGACATGAGCCCGGTATTGCAGGCCAAGTTGCTGCGTGTGTTGCAGGAGCGTTCGTTCGAGCCGCTCGGTGGGCGTCGAACCGTGACCGTGGACGTGCGATTGGTGGCGGCGACGAACCAGGATCTTGCCCGGTTGATTGAGACCGGCGGGTTCCGACAGGACCTGTACTATCGTTTGAATACCGTGGAACTGGTCCTGCCGCCGCTGCGAGAACGCCGGGATGACATACCGAATTTCGTCCGGTACTTCATTATGCGCAGCAACCAGGAGTTCGGACGGGAGGTGCTCGGTGCGGGCGCGGAGGTGATGAGCCGGTTCCTGGTTTACCACTGGCCCGGTAACATCCGTGAACTGCAGCACCTGGTTGAGCGCGCCGTTATCCTGGCCCGGGGCCAGGTGCTTGAACTCGGGGACTTGCCGCCTGAGTTCCAGTCGGTTGAGCCGGACGAGTCGGATGCCGGGTCCGGTGGTCTGCGTCAGGTTCGGCGGGAGGCTCAGCGCCGAGCCACAGATGACGTCGAGCCGGCTATGCTGCGTGATTGCCTGGAGCGAGCGGAGTGGAATGTGAGCAAGGCCGCCAAGCTGGCCGGGTACAGCCGCGCGCAGTTCTACCGGCTGCTCAAGAAGCACGATATCACCCGCCACAAGTAGGCGTCCGGTTGTCAGAGTGGCCGTACCGCATCCCACGGTACTGTCTCACCGGGTGAGAATCCATCCAACCACTTGATCTGACTTGACTTAGCTGTAAGTATCACCACGGGGGGGTCGGGTTTGTGTCTCATCGGCAGTGTTCGGGGCGCGGTCTTCGGGTGCGGTTCCATTACTATAAGTATTTGAGAAAGATAGGTTTAGCTTGCGGGAGGGTTGTTGGCATACCGGGTGCATTTGTAAGAGGCATGAACACAAACACCAAAGGAATCCTGACCGGTACTCGTCTCGGAAGACTGTCCGTCCTGCTGCTTGGATGCGGGATGCTGCTGGCCGGAGGCTTGATGCTTCGCGGCAAGCACGTTGAAGCCAGGGCGGTGACACCGCAGATTGACGCGGATGAAGCCGGAAGAATCTACCACGAGCGGATGCAGGAGACCGACCGGCTCTTGCGGGCCAAGGGCCTCGACTTGAGCTCCAGCCGCTAGGCGGGAACAGAGAATGAGCATTGCCTCCCTGGATCCGACGCGCGGAACGGGTAAACCCGACCCGGGGGCCGCAGGAAGCTGCGCCCCCCCCCGGGTCATCACGTCGGCAGGGCGGCTGGTTAGTTTGAGCAGTTGAATATGGAGGACCTGATGCAACGAGAGAGAGGCAAAACACAGGGGCGCGTGGTTCGGTTCGTGAATCCGATCTGGGAGTTGGGCAGTGAACTGTGGAAGTGGGGCAGATGTGAAGTGCCGGACCCGGGGATTGTCCCGGTTCCGGAGCAGAAGATGAGGTTCGACATCAGCCGGATGAGGAGACGAGTCGAACGCACGATGGAGGTGGCACATGCATAGGTTTATATACCTGCTGTTGGGTTGCCTGTTGCTGGTCGGTGCGCTGTTCGTAGTCCGGATGGCCCGGATTGACGTGACGGGATTGCGACCGGTGGCGGGTGACGGCAGGGCGGTGGAGACGTACCGCAGCCGGATGGAGGCGACCAACGAGTTGCTGGAAATCGATCGGGTGAGTGAGGAGGTCCTGGAGGGGCTGTGATGCACGGCCGGACGTAACGCCCGGGATGCACGACCAGAGACGGGGCCGCTCAGCGCGGCCCCGTCTCTGTGTTCAGGTCCGGTCTGCTACCGGGCGAGGGTGACGCGTTGGTACGCCACGTCGCGTTCGTCTGCGACCCGGAGGATGTAGACCCCGGCCGGGAGGTTGCGGGGGTTCCAGGTGACCGTGGAGCCGGAGGTCAGCGGGCCGTCGTGGAGCCGGGCCACGAAGCGGCCGGAGGCGTCGTAGGCCCGGATGCGGACCGGGCCGGCCGGTGCGCGGTTGAACCTGATGGTCACGTTCCGGGCGAAGGGGTTGGGATACACGGTCAGGTCGGTGGCGCGGGGCAGGGCTTGACCGGGTTCCTTGATGCCGACGTTGTCGTTGAACCATTGCTGGCTCGCGGCGCAGGCGGTCAAGTAGCCGACCGAGTCTTCGGCCGCGACGAATGCGAACGCCACCCGCTGGCGGCCGCCGCCGGGCGCGAGGTTGAACGGCCCGGTTCCGACCGAGACCGACCAGTTGTACGCGCGGTCACTGGCGGCCCCGCCGAGTTCGCCCTTCAGGCACCGGTACTTCATGCTCTCGCTGAAGCCCGAGTCCGGGTAGACGTAGCGGTCATGGTCGATGACCGCGAGGTTGCAGGGCAGGTCCGGGTAGAGCAGCTTCACGCCGCAGAACGGGCTGGTGGGCATTACGCTGCGCATCCAAGCGCTGCGGTGGAGGGGAGATGTGCCGGCGAGGTCGTGGAACCGGTCGGTTGCCAGGATGTCGAAGTCGGCCAGGATCCCGGCGTAGAGTCCGGTCATCGCATCCGCGCCGTCGTTCATGATGTCGTAGACCAGGATGACGAACCGGTCGCTGCCGGGCTCGCTGGTACCGAGCGCGCGCTCGATGACCCGGACGTTGCGGGCATCCGGGTGGCCGGCGTCGGTGAACGAGCCGCGCAGGAGCTGCTGGCTCTGCCAGCAGAGCGCCTCGGCGTACAGGCTTTCGCGCAAGGTCCAGTCGCGGTCGAGTGGCAGCTCGGCGTCGGTATAGAACCGGTCGGCGACGTATCCGCCCGGACCGGCCAGGCAGAAGCTCGCGATGTTGAGCGAACTGGTGTCGTCCTGCGGGAAGCGGAAGCCGCGGCCGTCGTGTCCATCGTGCATGTCGAAGCCGATGTTGCCGCGCGCGGTGAACGTGAGGGCGCAGGCGGTGGTGTCGATGGTGGCGCAGACGCGGCCGGGGAACCCCACCGGGACCAGGAAGGTGAATTCCCATTCACGGCTTTCCGCGGTCACCACGGCCAGGATTTCGACCGACGCGCCCGGGTAGATATCCGGCTCGACGTGGACACTGAGCCCGGTCGCGGTGACGGTGTCGCCCGGTGCTACGGTTCCGAACTGCGCGGTCGAGTCGGGCAGGGACGCGTTGCCGGACATGATGCGGAGCACGACGCCGGCGTTGCTTGCCGCCGCCATGCCGATGTTGCGGATTGCCAGGCTGAGTCGGCCGGTCTCGCCCGGTTCGAGCACGCCGTTCTCGCGGGGCTGGCCCTGGTCGTCAATCGCGGATGCGTGGTAGACGATGTACGGTTCGGGTGCGCCCTGGGTCACGGTCACGGTTTCGCAGTCGGGCAGGAAGTCGTGGGCCGTGGCGGTGACGGACAGGGAGCCCGGGGTCAGCGGACGGATTGTCAATGATACCCGGCCGGAGGAGTTGGTGACCGCAACCGTGTGGACTTCGTCGCCTTTCCACGCGCAGACGGTCGCGCCGGTCACCGGGCCGTAGTTGTCGCTCACCGTGACGTCGAGAACCCGGTCCCCGGTCGGGATCGTGGTGTCGGCCGGGCAGACCTGCAGCGCGGCGGGAGGTTCGGTCCAGATGTCGAGCGTCGGGTCGCCGAACAGGTTGAACTCGGTCATGCACCAGCGCCAGAGCGAGCCGTAGAGCGCGGCCCCGGCGTACTCCTCGCGCGAGCGGGAGTGGGCGTTGCCCAGCACGTACTCGCCGCGCGCGAGGTAGAAGTCGTAGAACCGGATGCAAAGTTTCTCGGACGGGCCCATTGACGGCGGGGTTCCCCAGCCGTAGCGCGAGTTCATCATGACCGCGATGCAGCCGCCGCCTTCGCAGTTGTGGGCGATTTCGGCGATGCAGTCCTCGGCTTCGAAGTTGCCTGGGGTGCAGGCGAGCGAGGTCATGATTGTGAAGCGCCGGTCATTGGTCTGGTTGCGGGCGAGGCCGCTGGTGTAGATGGCGGTGCCGGACTCGCAGTAGATGCCGCCCTCGTTGCCGTGGCCGGCCGGGTCGAAGATGGCGAACCCGTGGTCGAACGAGTCGGCGACCGCAAACGAACCGGGTGGGTCGACCATGCGTACGTCATTCCAGCCGGCCGGTGTGATGCCGGCGATGGAATCATGCACGTACCGGCCGTGGTAGTTCCGGTTGCGCCAGAGCCAGCCCGAGGGAAACAGGGCCCGCTTGATGTAGTCGGCTGCCGGGTTGTTCTCGTAGGTGCGCACCTTGTCCGTGAAGTTGCGGACCTGGGCTTCGGTGTCGACCGAAGCCCGGCCGACGATCACGTCGGAGTAGAAGTCAACCGAGTCGCCCATCTCGCCGAACAGGTTGTTGTGGTTCGAGTCCCAGGAGAAATCGAGGTCCGCGAAGTACAGGTCGGCCGGGATGTCGCCGCGCGTGTTGCCGACCCAGACGCGAATCCGACGGCTGGGCACGACCGCGTTGTCCCCGCCGAGCAGCACGTAGCACAGCCCGCGCGTGTCGAAGTAGTCGCGGATCATGTTCCGGGTCTTCTCCTGCAGGTCCCGGCCCGGGTACCGGCGCTCGATCCACTCGACCGTGCGGATTTCGGTGCGGTGGCCGCGCGCGGTCTTGTACTCGGCGAAGTCGATGAACTCCGGGGCGAGCCGGTTATTCGTAATCACCAGGTAGTCGATTTCGGGCAGGTCGAGCGCGGCAGTCGGGGACGCGAACCCGGTGAGGTCCTTCGGGTTGGCGACCAGTCGGGCCAGCCCGGCCGAGGCGCGGTCGCGCTGGGTCAGGGTCAGGTGTTGCGCCGGGCCATCGCGTGCGTACTCGACCGTGATGCGAATCCGGGTGTGTAGTTCCAGCCGACCGTCGGCCGGGTGCCAGGTCAGCGGGTTGACGTCCACCGCGGCCAGGCGGAACCCGGCGGCCCGCCCGGTGCGCCAGCGGCCTTCGGTTGCCTCCGGCCAGGGTTCGGTCCCGTCATACACCACCGGCTCGGGCGCGACTGTCGCCGGCACGTCGGTCGCGGACAGGGGCCGCGGCTCTTGGGCCGGCGCGATGGTGAACGAACCGGGGATGACTTCGGTCCGGGTCGGTGTCGCGGTCACGCTTGTGACCCACGCGTCGGCCGGGATGGCGAGCGTGACGGTGACTACGGGCAGGGCCGGTTCGCCCGGGTCGGCGTCGAGGTGACCACGGTCAAGCTCGACCACGTCGAAGCCTTGCCACCGGCTGAGACTCAGCCCGGCGGGGTCCAGTTTCAATTCATGCGTAATCGTCCCGGCAACGGCGAGCGCTGGCAGGACGAGCAATACGGCAAACAGTCGGTTCAAATCAGCCTCCTGAGATTATCGGTAATCCGAACCGGTATTTTAGAGCAACCAAGGGCCAGTGCAAGTCCGACGCGTCTGAATGAGGAAGTGAACCGCCGAGGACGCTTCGGCTACCGAGAGTACCAAACCCAACTCGGCGGGTGCGCGCAAGCGTGCCCGCCGGGCGCTTTCTGCTACGGGTGTCTGCCTGGAACCAGGTCTTGACCGGGAGGGCGAGGGCCAGGAGCGAGCCGACGACTACCATGCCGACGATGAAGGCTTCGACGTAGTCCTGGTTCTTGAGCGCTGTCAGTCCCCGGCGAGCAGGTGCCCGCTGTTGAACGACAGCGAGAGCCGGTGGGTCATGCCCAGTAGGCCGTACGGGGCAAGGGCGTAGTCGATTCCGAACCAGCGCCAGGCGATACCGAGCCCGGCGCGGAGTCCCTGCAGCCCCCGGGTGTCGGACCCGGTCCGGTAGCCGAGCCGGAACGCCAGGATGTCGACCACACGGCATTCGGCGCCGGCGGCGATGCCGGGCTTTTCGGTTTCGGACACGATGAAGTCCTGTGTCACACCCAGAAACCGCCAGTCGTAGCGCCAGCCGATGCGGGCCGACCAGGGGAGGTTGTACTCCTCCGTGTCGAGCGTGAGCTTCGTGCCGACATTGGTCACCGACACACCGGCTGCGAGCCCGGTGACAGGCGTGCGATAAATCACGCCGGCGTCAAGGGCGAACGCCGAGGTCGCCAGGCTTTCGTTCTGCTCACTGACGAACTTGACCCCCAGGCCCGCGGCCAGCGGGCCGAACTCCCGGCCGTAGCCGAGGTTGAGGCACCAGTTGGAGACGGAGAAGGTGTACCCGGGAATGGTGTCGCCGCGGAACGTGATGCCCTGGATTGCGCCCGATGACCAGCAGTTGAAGGAGAGGCCGAAGGTGCCCAGTCGCTCGGTGCCGAACGACCCGGCGACGTACTCGTGGTTCATGCCCAGCAGCCATTCGTTGTGCATCGCGAGCAGGCCGAGCGACCGGACGCCGGCCAGACCGGCCGGGTTGTAGAACAGGGCCGAGGGGTTGTCGGCGTGGACGGCTCCGGCTTCGCCGATGCCGCAGACCCGGGCGTCGACCGGTATCTTGAGAAACGCGACTCCGGTCCCGGCGTACAGCAGGGCCGTGGCAACTGTCAGCAACAGGATAAGTCTTTTCATTGCGCCCTCCTATCTGATGACCGAGAGCCGGCCCTTTTTCGCTTCACCCGATTCCGAGACCACAAGGTACAGGTATAGCCCGCTTGCGACCTCGGCGTCCCAGACAACGTGGCCGTCACCGTCCTCGGTCGCAGACCAGACGCTGTGGCCCGATGCGTCGTAGACGAACACCCGGGCGTTGCGAGTCAGGCCCTGGAAGTGGATGCCGCGATGGTCCGGGTTGCGGTATGGCTTGTACGGTATCGGTGCGACCCGGAGCGAGTCCAGGCTCAGCCTTGGCTCAGGCCCGTTGACCCGCAGCCCGAAGCGTTCCTGGATCACGAAACCGAAGGAGTCGCGGCCCTGGATCAGGACGCTGCCGGCGAACTCACCGAGGGGTGTCCCGATCGGCACGACCAGGGCCAGGGCGCAGACCACACTCTGCCCCCGGTCCAGCGACGATGGCAGGTTGAGCACGTAGATACTGTCGAACTCGCTGGAGGGGTTCGTCACCGATGCCGTGTACTCCAGGAAGTCGATTCGCGACCGGCTCGGCCCGTCCTCCGGGTCAGGGTTGTAGGAGGCGCTGGTGTTGGCGAGCATGAACTCGGCCTTGGCGTAGGGCGAGTACACCGGCCCGGCCGGCTGGGTCCAGAGGTCGATTGTGTCGTTCCGCACGCGGAGCGAGTCGTTGTCCACGTCCAGGTCACCCAGGATCCGGACTAGGGCGTTGAACGCCTCCTGGATGGTCACGCCCATCGCGTCCTCGCCCTCGACCAGAATCGTCCCGCTGTAGTCGCCGTCCGGGGTGCCGGCCGGTACCCAGACCGAGAGCGTGCACGCCGCGGTCTGGCCGGCCTCGAGCGTGCCCGGCATCGCGAGGATGATGCTGTCGAGCGTGCCCCGCGGACCGGAGAGACTTCCGTGGCCCCGGATCGAGGTGATTTGCGACCGGCTCGGCCCGTCCTCCGGGTCAGGGTTGTACGCTGCGCTCGTATTCGCGAGCAGGAACACGCCTCTTGCGTACGGCACGTATTCAGTGTCGGGCGGGTTCGGTCGCAGCTCAAGGGTATCGTTCTTCACCCCGAGCGAGTCGTTGTCCACGTCCAGGTCGCCGAGCACCTGGGCGAGCACGCCAAAGGTCTCCTGGATGGTCGCACCCCGTTCGTCCTCACCTTCGATTGTGATGATGCCGAAGTAGTCGCCGTCCGGGGTGCCGGGGGGCACGTGGACCGAGAGGGTGCACACCGCAGTCTGGCCGACTTCGAGCGCGCCCGGCATCCGGATGAGGATGCTGTCGAGTGTGCCCCGCGAGCAGGACAGCGTGCCGGAGAATCGCAGCGAATCAACCGGCGAGAAGCTCGGTCCATCTTCAGGGTCAGGGTTGTACGAGGTGTCCGTGTTGGCGAGCAGGAACAGCGCCTGCAGGTAGGGGCCGGTCTCGCCCGGCAGCCTGGGTCCCAGCTTGAGGGTATCGTTCTCCACGTCGAGCGAGTCGTTGTCGACGTCCAGATCGCCCC
>CBDUZK010000040.1:0-15319 GCA_965371675.1 uncultured bacterium
GCCCATAGGACCCGGGGGGCGACGGGTGGGCCGGGGAGGTGGGCACTTTCTACCGCTACTTTTGCCGCATTTTGCGGCACTTTTGGGCAAAATGAGCTGTTTTCGGGCTTCCGGGGGGCAGGAAGCGAACCGCCAAGGGAGGCGTCATGAGCGCAAGCGGGGCGACAGTTCGTTCTTGTCCCGGTCAGCAATCCGGACGGTTCCCCGGACGGTGGGGAGGCTGAACGGAGAGCGGAACCCGGGTTTCTCCGGCGCTAGTGATTAACCGTCAGTTCGACTTCCGGGAACCGGGCGCTCGGGCCACCGAGCAGCCCGGCTTCTTTCCCGCACAGGTGCCGGTCGAAGAAGGCCCGGACGTAGTCGTTCTGAATCCCGAGGACGTGGAGTCCGTCAATCGACCCGAGCGAGCCTTCGGGCATGCCGATGGCCGCCGCGACCGCGGGCAGGGACAGGTCGCAGAAGTTCAGGTGCCGGGTTCCCTTGACGAACACGAAATAGGCGGTGTCCCGGGCCCGGTCGAAGAACCCGCGGTTCGGGAACCGGTTTACCGCCTCGACGTTGTCGTGGTGCACGAACATGAAGGGCTTGTCGAGCGGGCGGTCGAGCATGTCACCGACCTGGAGACCGTCCAGGTTGACCCCGGCCCCGCACCGTTCGTCGACCAGACACGCCTGCCCGGCCGCGGACCCGCCGAACGAATGACCGATGACACCGACCCGTTCCAGGTCCAGCCGGCCGGCGAATGGCCCGGAGTCGTTCATCCGTTCGAGCCAGTCGATGACGAAGCCGATGTCTTCCACCCACGTATGCAGGCTCCGCATCATCCCGGGTCGCTGTCGCTGCAGCATCCGAATCAGTGAGTCGACTTCTCGCGGGTCGGTTGTCCGGCTGATTGCCGCCTGCACCGGCATCGCTCTCCCCCGCTCAATCCCCCGGGCCCGCAGCTCCTCGTTGTCCGGCCCGAAAGCCCGCACGCTGCCGTCCGGCCGGATGAAGTGTGAAGTCTCGTACGCGTGGCCCACGCTCACCGCGACGTAACCGTGACTCGCCAGCACGATAGGGCAAACCGTGGCGGTTGTCAATGGCGGAGCGGACAAGTCAACCACGGATAAACACAGATGAGGACGAAAGAATGAAGATAGAGGAGTAAGGAATGAGGAGCGAAACCCGGGACTGTGTCCAGCGGTTTCGCAATCCCTCGGACCCTTGAACCCGCGACCCCTTGAACCCTTTCCTATTGCCTTGACCCTGCAGGCCCGGTTCCTATACTGACTGCCTGCATGCCTGACGATTTCATTCACATCCGCGGCGCGCGCGAGCATAACCTGAAGAACATCAGCCTGCGCATCCCGCGCAACAAGTTCGTAGTCATCACCGGGATTTCCGGGTCCGGGAAGTCGTCGCTCGCTTTCGACACCATCTATGCCGAGGGCCAGCGCCGGTACATCGAGTCCCTGTCTGCCTACGCGCGCCAGTTCCTGGGCATGCTGCACAAGCCGGACTGCGACCGGATTACCGGCCTCTCCCCTGCCATCGCGATCGAGCAGCGTTCTTCGGCCCGCAACCCGCGCTCGACCGTGGGCACGGTCACCGAGATCTACGATTACCTGCGCCTGCTGTTCGCCCGCGTCGGCCACCCGTTCTGCCCGAAGTGCGGGCGCCCAATCGCTCCCCAGACCACGGACCAGATTGTCGACTCCCTGCTCGCCGAGCCGGCGGGCGCGAAGCTGCTGGTGCTCGCGCCGCTTGTCCGCGGGCGCAAGGGCGAGTACCGCGAGCTGCTGAGCAAGGCGAAACGGAGCGGGTACATCCGGGTCCGGGTCGACGGCGAGGTATGCGAAGTCGACGACGCGCCGAAGCTCGCCCGGTACAGGAAGCACAACATCGAACTGGTGGTCGACCGCCTGACCGTGAAGCCCGAATCCCGCAAGCGGCTCGCGGACTCGACCGAGCTGGCCCTGCGCGAAGGCAACGGCATCTGTATCGTCGCGGTGGAGCACCCGCGCGGCGAAAGCAGGGACCGGCTGTTTTCCGAGAAGCTCGGCTGCCCGAAGTGCGGGCTGAGTTTCGAGGAGTTGTCGCCCCGCCTGTTTTCCTTCAACTCTCCGTACGGGGCCTGCCCGGACTGTCACGGACTCGGGACGATGATGGAAATCGACCCGGACCGGCTGATTGCGGACCCGAACCTCTCCGTGCTCGACGGCGCGCTCGCGCCATGGGGCGAGGTCCGGGAGCGCGGCGAGTGGACCATGAGCCGCCTGCGCGCCCTGTCCCGGAAGTACAGGTTCAAGCTCGACACACCGTGGCGTCGCCTGCCCGCGAAAACCCGGCGTATCATCCTGCACGGCAGCGACGAGGAAATGCGCATCAGGTACGTCGGCACCGAGCACGAGTGGACCTGGGACGCGAAGTACGAAGGCGTGGTTCCATACCTGGTGCGCATCCACCGGCAGACCGAGTCCGATTCCCGGCGCGAGTGGGTCGAGCGGTTCATGTCAATCCTGCCCTGCCCGGTATGCAAGGGCACGCGGCTGAAGCCCGAGGCCCTGGCGGTCCGCATCGGCCCGCACAACATCGCCGACATCACCGCGATGTCAATCGGCCGGGCCCACCGGTTCTTCGAACACGAGCTTGAACTGAACCAACAGGAACGCACGATTGCCCGGGAGATCACCAAGGAGCTGCGCAAGCGACTCGGGTTCCTGACCTCGGTCGGCCTGGACTATCTCACCCTGGACCGGACCACGGAGACGCTCGGCGGCGGCGAGGTACAGCGGGTCCGGCTCGCGACCCAGATCGGCTCCGAACTGGTCGGGGTCTGCTACATCCTCGACGAGCCGTCAATCGGTCTCCACCAGCGCGACAACCGCCGCCTGCTCAAGACCCTGATCGGGCTGCGCGACCTTGGCAACACCGTCATCGTGGTCGAGCACGACGAGGAGACCATCCTCGAAGCCGACCACGTCATCGACCTCGGCCCCGGCGCCGGCGACGCGGGCGGCCGGATTGTGGCCCAGGGCACACCGGAGCACATCCGCAACCACCCGAGGTCCCTCACCGGCGCGTACCTGAGCGGACGGAAACAGGTCCCGCTCCCCGAACAACGCCGCCCGGCCGGCGAACACTGGCTCACAGTCCACGGCTGCCGGGAAAACAACCTCAGGAACATCGACGTCCGGTTCCCGCTCGGCCTGTTCACCTGTGTCACCGGTGTATCCGGTTCGGGCAAGAGCACGCTGGTATCCGACATCCTGTTCCGCAGCCTCGCCCGCCGGTTCCACGATTCCCGCGACAAGCCCGGGGTCCACGACCGCATCACCGGCATCGAACGCATCGACAAAGTGGTCAACATCGACCAGTCCCCAATCGGCCGCACCCCCCGGTCGAACGCGGCCACGTACACCAACGCTTTCACGCCGATCCGGGATCTGTTCGCCCGGGCCAAGGCGTCCCGAATCCGGGGCTACAAGCCGGGCCGCTTCTCGTTCAACGTCAAAGGCGGACGCTGCGAGGCCTGCTCCGGTGACGGCATCATCAAGGTCGAAATGCACTTTCTGCCCGACGTGTACGTGACCTGTGACGTCTGCGGCGGCAAGCGCTACAACCGGGAAACCCTTGAAGTCAGGTACAAGGGCAAAACCATCTCCGACGTGCTTGGGCTGAGTATCGACGAAGCCTGCGACTTCTTCGCCAACATTCCGACAATCGCCCGTAAGGTGCGGATGCTGAAAGACGTAGGACTCGGCTACATCAAGCTCGGCCAGCCTGCCCCGACCCTGTCCGGCGGCGAAGCCCAGCGCATCAAGCTCGCCCGTGAGCTGTCCAAGGTCGCTACCGGCCGCACCCTGTACCTGCTCGACGAACCGACCACCGGCCTGCATTTCGAGGATGTGCGTCTCCTGCTGACCGTGCTCGACCGCCTGGTCCAGCGCAGCAACACCGTGATTGTCATCGAGCACAACCTGGAAGTCGTCAAATGTGCGGACTGGATAATCGACCTCGGCCCTGAAGGCGGTGACAACGGCGGCACGGTCGTTGCCGCCGGTCCGCCGGAAGAAGTCGCGACCTGCCGGGCATCACACACCGGCCGCTACCTGCGCAAACTCCTGCACCACTGACCAGCCGGGCATCGGCGCCCGACCCGAAAACCTTACCCCTGTGAATCCGCGGCCTGCTCCGCGTCCTCGCGCGCTTCCGGCTCATCGGCCGGGAGCACCAGCCGTTCGATGCTCACCGCCCGCCCGGTCACGTCGTCGACATCGACCAGCACGCCATTGATACGCGGGTCCCGGGTCGCCGGACGCAGACGGTTCGGCAACCCGGCAAGCAACCGCTTCACCGAGTCGTCCGCACGCATGCCGAGAATCGAGTCGGACGCCCCGCACATCCCGACGTCGGTGATGTACGCAGTCCCGTCCGGCAGTATCTGTTCGTCCGCGGTCTGCACGTGCGTATGGGTCCCGAGCACGGCCGACACCCTGCCGTCGAGATACGCGCCCATTGCCAACTTCTCCGCGGTCGCCTCCGCGTGGAAATCAACCAGGACCACCGGGGTCTGAAGCCGTAGTTGCTCGGCCAGGTCCCGGGCCTGTTGGAACGGACAGTCAAGCGGTTTCATGAACACCCGGCCCACCAGGTTGATGACCCCGACCGCGAACCCCTCCTTCTCGAACACGGCGTGCCCGCGCCCCGGCGCGCCCGGCGGGTAGTTCTCCGGCCGCAGCAGGCGCGTCTGCGTGTTGTAGTAATCCCACGCGTCCTTGCGGTCAAAGGCGTGGTCCCCGGTAGTCATGCAGTCCACGCCCGCGTCGAACAACTCCTCCGCCATCTGCGGATTGATACCGTACCCCCCGGCGAGGTTCTCGCCGTTCGCGACCACGAAATCGACCCGGGTCCAGCGTCGCACACCGGGCAGGGTCGTTTTGACCGCTTCGCGCCCGGCCCGGGAACATATGTCCCCGAGCAGAAGCAACCGCCTAGTGGGCATACCCGACCGCGCGCGTCTCGCGGATTACCATCACCTTGATCTGACCCGGGTACTTCATCTCCTGCTCAATCTGGGCCGCCACCTTGGTCGCAAGGTCAACCGTATCCCGGTCCGACACCTTGCTCGGCTCGACCAGCACCCGGATCTCGCGGCCGGCCTGAACCGCGTACGCCTTCTCCACGCCCGGGAACGAACAGGCAATCATCTCCAGGCTCTCGACCCGCTTGACGTACGCATCGAAACTCTCGCGGCGCGCGCCCGGGCGCGAACCCGAAATACTGTCCGCGGTCGCCACCAGGAAAGCGTAGGGTGAATCGAGACTTGCCTCCTCGTGGTGGGCCGCAATCGCGTTCACCACCAGTTCCTCCTCGCCGCAGCGCCGCGCAATCTCGGAACCGATCCGGGCGTGCGGTCCCTCGATTGACGGGTCGGCCGCCTTACCGATGTCATGCAGCAACCCGGCCCGCTTCGCCAGCGCCGCGTCCAGGTCCAGCTCCTGGGCCATCAGCGACGCAAGCATCGCCACCTCCCGGCTGTGCACAAGCACGTTCTGGCCGTAGCTCGTGCGGTACTTCAGCCGACCCAGCAGCTTGGTGAGATCAGGATGCAACCCGACAATGCCCAGCTCCAGCACAATCGACTCGCCGGCGGCCTTGACCAGCTCGTCAACCTCCTTGGTCGTCTCGGCCACAACCTCCTCGATCCGCGCCGGGTGGATCCGGCCGTCGGTGACCAGCTTCTCCATCGCCTGCTTCGCGACCTCGCGTCGGATCGGGTCAAACCCCGAGATGATGATTGCTCCGGGCGTGTCGTCGATCATCACCTCGACACCGGTCAGGGTCTCGAAAGTCCGGATATTGCGTCCTTCGCGGCCGATGATGCGACCCTTCAGGTCATCCGAAGGCAGGTTCACCACCGACACGGTCGTCTCCGCCGCGTGCGACACCGCGCAGCGCTGAATCGCGCTCACGATGATGTTGCGAGCCTCGACCTCGGCCCGGGCCCGGGCCTCCTCCTTGATTTCGCGCGTTGTCCGGGCCGCCGCAAGCCGCGCCTCATCTTCGAGGTTATGGACCAACTCCCGGCGGGCGTCCTCGACCGACAGGCCGGCAATCCGCTCCAGCTTCGAATTCTCCAGGCTGATCAACTGGTCGAAGCGCTCGGTCTTCGCCTTGAGAATCTTGTCCCGGGATACAAGCTCCCGGTCCTTCCGCATCAGGTCCGCTTCTTTCTGCGTAAGGACGCTGTCGCGTCGGGACATGAACGTCTCACGCTCAGTGATCTTCTGCTCGGCCCGTCCAAGCTCGCGGCGGGTCGCCGCGGTCTCGGTCTCGAACTTCAGTCTCTCGCTCTCCCGCTCCGCCCTGCTCCGTTCCTCGCTCCGGCATCGTATCTCTTCGGCCTCGGCTTTCGCCCGGTCGAGCGCCTCGTCCGCTGTCCGCCGGCCTTCCCGGATCCGACCCCGCACCGCCAACCGGCCTGCCCGGTATCCCAAGAAAACAGCCAATCCCCCGAGCACCACCGGGACCCCGATACCCAGGATCCAGTTCAATAGACTCCACTGCTGCATGATTCCTCCCAAAAAAGGCCCTGCGTATGTCGTGTAGAGATGAGTCTATGAACCCGAACAAACAGGCGGGCGGGCGCTTCAATGCTGCTTCGAGCGTTCTCCTCAAGGAGCCGCTGTTCACAACACTAGAGCAGCACCCGTCTCAAAGGGTGTTAGCTCAAGACTCAGTCGCCTATCACGGACACGGCAGGGAACCTATGTAACTGTCTCCAGCTTTTCAATGAGCATGCCGACGCGACGCCTGACCCATTCGGCCCGGTCCTCGTCCGCCTTCAACTGCCCGTCCACGATGTTCATGCATGCGAGGACTGCAGTGCGGGCTGCCGACCCGGCCTGGAACTGCCGGTTGATCTGCTTCATCTGCTTATCGACAATCCTGGCGACCTTCTGAACGTGGTCGCTGCCATCGTCGGCTCGAACGCTGTATTCATTACCAAGTACTCTAACTCGATAGGTTTCCATAAGCTCCCATCGGACTGACTCTAGGTCATCTCATCGATTCTGTCAAGCACCGTATCGATACGCCGGACCGCTTCCCCTCGCAGCTTCTCCAACCGGGCAAGCCTGGCCGCCAGTCGCGCGTTCTCGTCCTTGAGCCGCGTAATCAGCGCGACGGCCGCGTCAATCCTGGACTCAAGCTGCGCGAACTGCTCTGCCAACTCCGGGTCCGGCGACTTCTGCATATGTGATGGTAACCTGTGCTGTGCGCCTGTCAATCGCGTGAAAAGCAGAACCCCGGCCTTGCCGGCCGGGGTTCCTGAAACTGCCTGGCCCTAGTGCCGGATCAGGCGCAATCCCGACACCGACTGGAACCAGGAAACGAACCGTACCTCACCGGTGGTCACGTTCACGCTCGTCACCTTAAGCAGAGCGTAGTACCCGTCATCGGTGTAGCAGCCGAGCGTAGCCGACGGCTCGATGTCCCGGAACCCGTGGTAGACCTGGTCGTCGTAGGCGGGCAGCGGGCCGTGCTCATACGGCAGCGGCTCGGTGAACCCCGTCAACCGCCACGCCGCCTGCGGCACTTCGCCCGACGGGTCGGCCGGACCATAGGTCGGGCTCGCGAACGAGTACGTCGGCCCGGCGTACGCGGAGTCGAAATCGGTCACGTAGAAATCCACCAGTTCGGCGTTCGCCGCCTCGCGCATCGAGTATGTCGCCGCCAGGCCGGTCGTCCGATTCCAGCCGTAGCCCTCGTTCCCCGAGGCGTGCAGTTCCGCCAGGGTCATCTCCGGGACTGCGACCGGCACCGTGGTCAGCGTCTCCGGTGCGAAATACTGGTCCGGGCCGAACACGGCCGAAACCCGATACCACCCGGTCATTCCCTGCGGGTCGTGCTCGAACTCGGTATCGCCGGTCTCGCGCAGCGACGCGTAGCTCGGCATCCCGACCTCACGGAAGTAGACTATGTACCGCTCGGGCGTGCCTTCATCCGGCGCGTCCCAAGCGATTGTAACCGTGCTGTCGGTCGCCGCCTCGATCCGGATATTGCGCGGTAGCCCACCCCGCAACTCGGCGCAGCCCACCAGGACCAGGGCCGCGATTCCAACCACTGTCACCGTCCACAGGATTGTCTTCATTCGTATCTCCATCTCCTAGTGCCTGATCAGCCGCAACCCGGGCACCTTCTGAAACCACGACACAAGCTTGACCGTACCGGCATCGTAATCGACTTCGGTCACCTTGAGGAGCGCGAAGTAGTTGCCGTCCAGGAAGCAACCGCTGATGAAGGGTCTCGCGGTGATGTCCGTGTAGTCGAAGTACATCGAGTCCGCGATTGCCGGCAGGACCGCGTTCTCGTCCGCGATGTGGTCCGTGTAGTATCCCTGCTTCCACGCCCCATCGGGTATGACGCCGGACGCGCCCTGGTCCTTTATGCGAGCGGAGTCGGCCGGGCTGAAGATTGAAAACGGCTGCGAACTCGACCCGGCCTTCGTGTCGGTCACGTAGAAATCGACGTCGCTCGCGCTGCCGCTCTCACGCATATCATAGGTTCCCGAGTTCCCGAGTACGCGGGCCCAGCCGTAGCCGGCCACGCCTTCGGTCCGGTTCAACTCGTAGAGCGTGATCGTATCATTGAACACCGGGACGGTGCTCGGCTGGTCGCGTCCCTCGTACACATCCGCGTCGAACTCCGCCACCACCCGGTACGTCCCGGTCAGACCGTTCGGTTGGTGATTGCACACGGTCGCGGTCGTTTCCGCAACCACGACCTCGGTCGTGTCACCGAGCGCCTTGAAGTAGACGGTGTATCGATCCGGCAGCCCTTCGGTCGGCGCGGTCCAGATAATCGCGACACCGACCCCGGTGCTGTCGGCCTGGATCTGCACATTGCCGGGCGGGCCGCCCAGTACTCCGCACGACTGGACCAGGAACGGAATCGCCAGGACAAGCAGACCGATTCCCACCGGCGCAAGCAGTCTTTTCATGGATTTCCTCCTGAGTTCATGGTAATCATCCGTCAAAGCTAGCCACGTCGCGCGCGGTGTCAAGGTGATGCCGTGCCCGGGTCAAAAGAACGACCCGGGAAGCACATACCCCCCGGGTCGCTAACTGCGGAACTGAAGCTAGTTGGTCTTGACCCAGAGCAGACCGGGGACGGTCTGATAGGCGAGCTTCATCGTCACCTTCTCACCTTGGATCGAAAGGATCTTGACCTTGCCGAAATGGTCCTCGGTCGCGTCCCAGCCGTTGGCACTGGGGTCAATCCAGATGTAGTACACCGTGCCTTCGACACAGGCGTGGACGGTGTAGAAATCGCCGGCCGCCGATGTCGCGGCATCAAAATCCGTACCGCTGGCTTCGGCCACCGCGTTGTCCTTGCTGTTGAAAGGCGGCGAGTACCGGTTCGGGCTGCTGAAGAGCATGTCCCCGTCCTGGGTGTCGTCCATCACGAAGTCGAGCTTCGGGTGGTTCGCGGCTTCCAAGTTGTAAGTGAGACAGTTCCCATCGGCATCAAACCCGAGCCCACTCGGATGGTCCGGGCTGGGGTCGCTCATGCCGTAGACTTCGAGCGTTGTCGTGATGATCGCGGTCAGGTTCTTGCTCCACTTGTTGCTTTCGCTGCTGCCGTTGTAGGCCAGCACCGAAATACTCTTGGCCGGGACCGCAACGTCGTAGGTCGTCGCGGTGATTGTGTACGTGGAATCGTCGACTTCGACCTTATACCCCTCGGCGTCCGTGACCGGGGCCCAGGTCAGCCGCAACTGCGCGCCGTCATTGATGGCAATGAAAGTCACGTTCGGAGTGGTCAGGTCGGTGATCAGCTCGTCGCAGCCCGTCGTCATGAACACGGCGACGAGTGCGATACCCAAAACAAATGCAATCTTTCTCATAGTCATTACCTCGGTTGTTCCTACTTACCCTTCGAACCCTTCTTGGTCGGCGGCAAAGGCTCGCGCCCACCGCCGCTCGATCCACTACCACCCTTCTTGGTCGGCGGCTGCGGCTTCTTGCCGCCACTGAGCTTGTCCAACTCGCCCTGGAGCGAATCACGCTCCGCGATCAGGGTCTCGACCTGGCCTTCGAGTTCGGTGATATGCTGCTGCAGATCGACCACCTGGGCCTCAAGGTCCTTGACCTTCGGGCCACCCGGACACCCTGCGACTACCAACAGCAGGGCCACTACTGCGAAGCCGGCTACGGCTTTCCTCACGATTCCTCCTTTTGTCGCCCGGACGGTACTGCCACAGCAGCACCGCCGGCTCGGCAACGTTTGTCAATACAAGTCTGTCCTTCCCACACCCGCCGGGTAATTCTAGGAATCAACCCGAAGGTGTCAAGACCTTCCTGTCCCGGGTCCCGACACAGGGAGCCAGACCCGAGGCTCGCCTCCACTCATTGGACGCCGGAAGCAAACACAACGTCGCGCCCGAAAAGCAACGCCCCACAGCCCTGACGCCCGCAATGCAGGCTAACAGCAGCAGTATCGGTCACATAACGACCACGAGCTGCCCGGCCGCGCGCCTTGACTTCACCTCGGCCACGGGTATGTTCACCAAGTAGTGCTATCTGGAATACCCTCGGACGTATTCGACAAGTGCCACCGGTTCGACGCGATACTCCAGGCCCTGAAAGCCGGCGGCGGCTTCTTCTACTCGCGGGACCTGGTGCCGGCCGCGGCCCCGACCGCCCGACGCGAAGGCCGGGACCTGGTCAATCTCGGCTCCAACAACTACCTCGGCCTGACCCAGCACCCTGACATCAAGGCCGCGGCCCGACGGGCGGTCGATGAGTACGGGACCGGCAGCGCCGGTTCCCGGCTCCTGACCGGGACGACCCCGCTCCACCTCGAAATGGAACGCAGGCTCACGGAGTTCAAAGGCGTCGAATCGGTCGTGACTTTCTCCGCCGGGTTCATGGCGCTTGCCGCCACGGTCGGGACCCTGGCCGGGAAGGACGAGTTCATCTTCTCGGACGAGTTGAACCACGCGTCAATCATCAACGGCTGCCGCTACTCACCGGCCCGGACCATCGTCTACCGGCACAACGACTGCTCCGACCTGGAGGACAAGATCAAGGCGGTTCCGGCCGAAGCCGCGAAGCTGATTGTGACCGACGGCGTCTTCTCGATGGAAGGCGACATCTGCGACCTGCCCGGGCTCCGCCGGATTGCCGATGACCACAACGCCCGGCTGATGGTCGACGATGCCCATGCCACCGGCGTGCTCGGCAGGACCGGCCGCGGCACCACCGAGCACTTCGACATGGAAGGCAAGGTCGACGTCGTATCTGGAACCTTCTCCAAGTCGCTCGGCGCGGTCGGTGGATTCACCGGCGCCCCGCGCGCGGTCACCGACTTTCTGCGCTACAACGCGCGCGAGTCGCTCTTCTCCGCGAGTCTCCCGCCGTCGGTCGCCGCCACGGTCATCGCCGCGCTGGAAGTCATCGCCGCGAACCCGGGGCTGGTTGCCCGGCTGCATTCCAACACTACGTTCATCCACGACCGGCTCCGAAACGCCGGTTTCGCAATCCACTCGCACGGGACCGCAATCCTGCCGATCCTCGTCGGCGAGGATACGCGGACCTACCGGATGGCGGGCCGCCTCGAAGAAGAAGGCGTGTTCGTCAACCCGGTCGTCCACCCGGCGGTGCCCCGTGGCAAGGCAATCATCCGCATCAGCCTGGTTGCCACCCACACCGAGAATCAGTTGAGCTTCGCAGCCGACAAGTTCGAGTCGGTCGGACAGGAACTGGGGATAATCTAGATGGCAGACACAATCTACCGCACCTTCCGCGAGACGGCGCAGCGCTGCCCGGGCGAAAACGCCCTCATGAACCGGGTCGACGGCGCCTACCACGGCACAACGTTCGCCGCACTGTCGCGGCTCATCGACGAGGTGGCCGCCGGCCTGGCCGCGCGCGGAGTCAAACCCGGCGACCGCGTCGGCATCTACTCCTACAACCGGCCGGAATGGGTCGTCGCCGACCTGGCCATCATCAAACTCGGGGCCGTCGTCGTACCCATCTACCATACCCTGCCTCCGGACTCGGTCGGGTATATCATCCGCGACGCCGGCGTCTCCCACCTGATTGTCGAAAACGCGGAGCTGCTCGATTCCGTGCTCGGCGTCATGAACGACGCGCCCGAACTCAAGGACGTCATCGTCCTGTTCGATCGCAGCACCGAAAGCCGTTCCGGGAAGACACTCTTCTCATTCGAGTCCCTGCGGGCGTCCGGCGCGGAAGCCCTGGCCGCCACGCCCGCGCTCGGGGAAGCGCACGAATCGCAACCGGACGACATGGTCACAATCGTGTACACGTCCGGCACGACCGGCGAACCCAAGGGCACGATGCTCTCCCACGGCAACATCCTGTCCAACGTCCATGCCGCGGCCCGCATCTTCAACATCACCGAGAAAGACACCATGCTCTCGTTCCTGCCGCTCTGCCACATGTTCGAGCGCACCTGCGGTTACTACAGCATGCTCCTCTCCGGCGCGACCATCGCCTACGCCGAATCAATCCAGACCATCACCGCGGACCTGCAGGCAATCCGGCCGACGCTGCTGATTGTCGTGCCCCGGGTGCTCGAAAAGGTATACAACAAGGTGACCGAAAAAGTCCTGACCGGTCCCCCGTTCCCCCGCCGGCTGATGCTCGCCACGCTCCGGACCTACAGCAGCTACGCCCGGCTCCGCACGAAAGGCCGGTCACCGTCGTTCGGCCTGCGCTTCCGCCACTGGCTGCTCGGCCTGCTCGTGGTTCGCAAACTGCAGCGGCTCGGTGGTGGCCGAATCCGGTTGCTCGTCTCGGGCGGCGCCCCGCTCGACCGGCGGCTGGCGCGCATCATCCGCAACCTGGAGTTCAACCTGATTGAAGGCTACGGCCTGACCGAGACCTCACCGATTGTCTGTGCCGCGATGCCCGACGAAGTACGGGTCGGCACGGTCGGCAAGCCGTTCCCCGGGGTGGAAGTGCGCATATCCGAATCCGGTGAAATCCTCGTGCGCGGGCCGAACGTGATGAAAGGTTACCTGAACAAGCCCGAGGAGACCGCGCAGGCAATCGACCCGGACGGCTGGTTCCACACCGGGGACCTCGGCCGGTTCGACGACCGTGGCAACCTTATCATCACCGGCCGCATCAAAGAGATAATCGTCAACTCGTACGGCAAGAACATCGCGCCCGTGCCGGTCGAACAGGCGCTGGCCGGTTCGAAGTACGTCGAACAGGCAATGGTCATCGGCGACCACCGGCCACACCTGGCCGCGCTGCTCGTCCCGAGCCGGCTCGTGCTTGAGGAGTACGCCCGCGAGAACGGCATTGCGCCCCGCGACTTCGCGCAACTGATTCAACACCCCGAAATCATCCGTCTGTTCGAATCGGAAATCACCCGGGTCCTCGCCAACTTCGCGCAGTACGAACAGGTCCACGCCTTCCGGCTCATCCCGGACCAGTTCACGGTCGAAAACGGCCTGCTGACCCCTTCGCTCAAGATGCGCCGGCCCCGGATTGCACTCGCGTACCGGGCTGCGATTGACGGAATGTACAAAGGAGCCTGACATGACAACCGCGACAATCCTGCTGGCACTGGTCGCATCGGTCGCCGGTGCGACGTCGGCCGACTCGCTCTGCGAACAGGCGGCCTGGCTGTTCTTCAACCGCCACCTGGAGCAGCACAACCTCGACTCGGCCTACGCCATGCTGGCGCGCACCCATACGCAGAACCCGGAACACGAACACTGCCTCTACCTCTGGTCGCGCATCCACGTCCAGAAAGGCGACATAGCCGGTACGAAATCCGACAAGCTCGAACTCTACGAACGCGCCCGCGCAATCGCCGAGACCCTCAAGACCGTCAACGACCGCAACCCGGACGGCCATGCGTGGTCGACAATCGCCCAGGGCCGCATCGGCCAGACCCGCGGCGTGATGGTCTCCCTGTTCATGGTGCCCGGCCTCAAAGCGGGCTTCAACCGGACACTCGAACTCGACCCGGATTACGCCATTGCACACGGCGCGCTCGGCGTCCTCTACTACGAGCTGCCCGGCATCGTCGGCGGCAATCTCGGCAAGTCCGAGGAGTACCTGAGGCGCGGGCTGGAGGCCGACCCCGACTACACGCTCATCCGGCTCGACCTGGCCAAGACACTCGTCAAGCGGAAGAAATGGCAGGACGCACGCGAACAGCTCGAGCTACTGATTGCGACCGGCGACCCGACCTTCCCCGCCGCCTTCGAGCTTGACGACAGACCCGAGGCCCTGCAACTGCTCGACCGAATTTGGGACAAATAGCCCCGCCCCGGTCCGGGCAACGAACGTCAATTATCAGTCGGGATAGCGGGCGGTCGCACGACCGGCCCGAATCGCAATCAGTTACCGTCAACGGACCCGGTGCGCGGCGCGACCACTGCGACCTGGTCGGCCGGCAGCCCGGCATCCGCTTCGACCGGTGGCGCTGCCTGCGGCTCCTCGGCCGCGCGTCGGACCTGGGCCAGCGCATCGCGGAGCAATCGAATCCGGGTCTCAACCGACGCCAGTCGATTGATGACCAGGAAGAACCGGTCCCGCAACCTGCACACACCCCCCTCACTCCGCAGGTCGTCGTAGGCCAGCTTGAACCCCTGCTCCTGCCACTCCCGTTCCAGTTGCCGGAGCACGTCCTTAGCCTTCATAGCCACTTCCTTTCGATATACCATGCGACCGTTTCAGTCAAACCTCTCTCCAGCGTGTACTGCGGGACGAACCCGAACTCCGACCTCGCCCGCTCGGAACTGCACACCCAGCAATCCTGGGCCATCTCCTTTGCCTTGTCCCGGCTCAGTATCGAACCATCGCGCGACAGCCACTCACTCAACCGGCCCGCGGCCGCCAGCGCCCCGCGCGGCACCCGCACCCGCATCGTCCGCCGGCCCAGCGCGCGCGCGGCAATCCCGGTCAGCTCATCATACGTGTGACTGCACCCGTCCGACACGTAGAACACCGACCCGGACTCCACGTCGCTTCCCGCCGCCAGCGCCGCCGCGCCGACCGCATCCTCCACGTGAATCACCGAGAATACACCGCGCAACACCGGGCGCAACCCCCGCTTCAGCCACGCGAGCAGGACGACGCTGTCCCGGTCGCGCGGGCCGTACACCGCCGGGAACCTCAGGATAATCGAATGCAGCCGCTCGCGCAATTCACGCAGCGCCTGCTCCGCCTTCAGCTTCCCCCGCCCGTACAGGCTCACCGGCCGGTCCACACATTCCTCGTCGCGCGGCTGGTCCACCGACTCCGCCGGCCCGCTGCCGGGGGCGGCCTCCTCGGGCGCGTGCAGC
>CBDUZK010000041.1:0-15240 GCA_965371675.1 uncultured bacterium
GTTGTCGATCCATCAGATTGGAACGACATAGACGACGACCATAACGGATATACTGACGATTTGCGGGGCTGGGATTTTGAACATCAATCACCTGACGTGATGGATATTATTGGCAACGGGACGGCGGCGGCTGGAATTGTGCTGGGAGATGGAACCGGTGGAGTTCAAGGAGCACAAGTTCCCGCCGCTGCCGCCAGTGGACTGGGCGACCGACGGGTGCAAGGGCCGGAAGCCGAACGTGGTGAACTCGCTCTACCTCAACCCGCACGACGAGGAGGACCTGAACCGGAAGCTCGGCGCGAAGTACGCGAAGATGGAGCAGGACGAGGTGATGTTCGAGGAGTACGGGACCGACAAACCGTACAACGTGCTGCTGGTGGCATACGGCACGACCGCCCGCGTGTGCAAGAGCGCGATTGCCCTGCTGGCGCAGGACGGCATCCACGTGGCGCTGCTGCGCCCGATAACGCTGTTCCCGTTTCCGAAGGACAAGGTGTATGAGCTGGCCCGTCCGGTCGAGTTCCTGATGTCGGTTGAGATGAGCATGGGCCAGATGGTCGAGGACATCGAGCTGAGCGTGAAGTGCGAGAAGCCGGTGTGTTTCTACGGCCGCCAGGGCGGGCTGGTGCCGACGCCGGAGGAGGTGGCCGACGAAGTCAAGAAGCGGCTCGGGAAAGGAGCGCAGGCATGAAGACGGTGTTCAAGCGACCGGAAGCGCTGGCCGAAACCCAGACCCACTACTGCCCCGGCTGCACGCACGGCATCGTGCACCGGCTTGTGTCCGAGTGTCTCGACGAGCTTGGTGTCCGGGAGCGGGCGGTCGGGATTGCGCCGGTCGGGTGTTCGGTGCTGGCGTTCAATTCCTTCAACTTCGATTTCCAGCAGGCGTCGCACGGCCGGGCCCCGGCGGTGGCAACCGGCATCAAGCGCGGCCGGCCGGACCTGATCGTGTTCACCTACCAGGGAGATGGCGACCTCGCGTCAATCGGCATGGCGGAGTTGATCCACGCCGCGAACCGGGGCGAGAAGTTCACCATCGTATTCATCAACAACGCAATCTACGGCATGACCGGTGGCCAGATGGCGCCGACCACCATGCCGGGCCAGGTCACGTCTACCTGTCCGGCCGGACGGGACGTGTCCCAGGTCGGGTACCCGATCCGGGTTGCCGAACTGCTGGCCACCCTGCGGACCCCGGGGTTCGTGGAACGGGTGGCGGTGCACCGGCCGAAGTACATCGTGCGGGCCAAGAAGGCACTCAAGAAGGCATTCCAGTACCAGGTGGATAATCGATGCTTCTCGTTCGTCGAGTGCCTTTCCACCTGCCCGACCAACTGGGGTATGACGCCGCTGAAGGCGCTCGACTGGGTCGATGAGAACATGATGCCCTACTACCCGCTCGGGAACCTCAAGGACCCGGAGAAGGAAGGAGAGGGTGATGCAGACTGAAGTGGTGTTCGCCGGATTCGGTGGACAGGGCGTGATGCTGGCCGGGAAGATCCTGGCCGTGACCGGGATGGAACTCGGGAAAGAAGTCGTCTGGCTGCCGTCGTACGGCCCGGAGATGCGGGGCGGCACCGCCAACTGCACCGTCATCATCGCCGATGACCCGATTGCCTCGCCGATCATCCAGCACCCGCGGGACGTCGTGGTGCTCAACCGGCCTTCGCTGGACAAGTTCTGCCCGTTGATGCGGGCCGAGGGCTACGCGGTCGTCAACAAGTCGTTGATCCAGGTTGACCCGGGCCGGGATGACGTCACGGTGGTGGACGTGACCGCGAACCAGATAGCGATGGACGCCGGCACCGGCAAGGCGGCGAACATGGTGATGCTTGGCGCCTATGTCGGCGCGACCGGGGTGGTGCCGTTCGACGCATTGGTCGAGCAGGCGAAGAAGGTGTTTGCCAAGAAGCCGAAGTTCGTCCTGGTGAACCTCAAGTGCCTCGAAGCAGGAAACAGGATTGGCCTGGCGGCGCGCGGCGACTAGGCGGGAAGTCGCGGCGCAGGCGCGACGATGACGGTCGCGTCGCTTGCGGTCCTGCTGGTGTTGACCGGACAGACGCCGGACGTCGCCGCGGCGGTGGTCCGGGTCCGTCCGGCGGTCGTCAGCATCGAGGTCCACATGATCCGCTCGAACAGCCGCGTATCCGACGCGGCCTACCCGGTCAGGCAGGTGCGGGCCCTGGGCAGCGGTTTCGTGTTCCGGCCGGACGGGTACGTCCTGACCTGCAACCACGTGATCGCCGGGTACGAGGAGATCGCCGTGGAGTTCGCGGATGGAACCCGGTACGGGCCGAACGAGGTCGAGGTGACCGGTCGGGACCCGGTGACCGATATCGCGGTCTTGAAGCTGAGCGGGACCGGCCCGTTCCCGGTCGCGGAGTCGGGCGATTCGGACAGCCTCCGGGTCGGGCAGTGGGTCGCCGCGGTCGGCAATCCGTTCGGACTCCAGGGCAGCGCGACCGTGGGGATTATCAGCGGTCTGAGTCGCTGGGGTCTGCGCAAGTCTTCCGGCCCCGATTTCCAGGATTTCGTTCAGACCGACGCGCTGATCAATCCCGGCAATTCCGGGGGGCCGCTGGTCGACCTTCATGGCCGGGTGGTCGGCGTGAGCAGTTTCGGCAAGACAATCCGGGGCGACCTGACCGGTATCGGGTTCGCCACACCGATCAACCTCGCCCGCGCGGTCGCGGACCAACTGGTCGAACACGGCAAGGTGATCCGGGGCTACCTGGGCGTCAATACGCAGGTGGTGACCGACGCGGTCCGGCGCGCGCTGGGGATCGACAGCACCACGGGTGGAGTCCTGGTGGCTTCGGTGGCCCGCGACCGGCCGGGAGACCGGGTCGGTATCAGGCCGGGCGACGCGCTGCTGGTCCTGAACGGCGATTCGATACCGGACGTCCGGTGGTTCCAGGACGCGCTGAGCGGCCGGGTGCCCGGCGATTCGGTCACGATCGGCCTGTTCCGCCAGGGGCGCACACTCGAGGTGCGGGTCGAACTAGAGGCGTGGCCGGTGGTCGGTACCGACCCGAAGACGGCGCCCGATTTCGAGAACTGGCTGGGCCTGGTGGTCAGCGACCTGGACGCCGGGGCCCGCGCGAGCAGCGGCGTGACCCTTGGCGTGGTCGTGGAGGCGCTCGAACCCGCCAGCCCGGCAGACGAGGTCGAGATCAAGGTCGGCGACGTGATCGTGGAGATCAACTTCGCCCCGGTCCGAAACAGGAAAACGTTCGACCACATCGCGGAGATGATGGATGAGTATGAGCGGCCGGTGCTGGTCCGGCTGCTGCGCGGCCGGGTTCCGTACTATGTGGCGATTGAGCCCTGAGCGCGGAGCGCTTGACAACGGCCGGTTGTGGTGGTAAAAGAAGAGTAGCTGGCGTCGCGTGTGCACCGCCGGCGGCAGGGAAGTCGATCTGCCAGAGGAGTTGACATGAGAGCTTTGCTGACTGTGTTTGCGGCCGTGGGACTGGCGGTCGTGCTGGTGTCCGGTCTCTGCGAGTCCAATACCCCGCCCGACAAGCCGACGATTACCGGGCCGTCAAGCGCGGGAGACGGCGATACGTTGACGTTCCGTGTTACCGTCACCGACCCGGAAGGCGACAACGTGGAGTTCAAACTCGACTACGGCGACGGGACGACGGCGGAGTGGACCGCCGTCAGCTATTCGAGCGGGATGACGATATCGCGCAAGTATGCTTATCCGGATACCGGTTCCTACGAGGTGAAGGTGATGGCGCGTGACGAGGAGGAGTTGGAGTCCGAATGGTCGGACCCGCTGACGGTGACCGTCGAACTGCGCGCGCCGCTGGTTCCCGCGGCGCCGACCGGCCCGGTTGCCTGCACGACCGGGCACACGTATTATTTTGTCGCGACGACTACCCACCCGCTGGGCGACAGCCTGTGGTTCCAGTTCGACTGGGGCGATACGACCGGGAACTGGAGCGGTCCGGTGGCGAGCGATTCGTCGTACACGGGCGTACACGCCTGGAGCGAGCCGGGTGATTATGACCTGCGGGTGCGTGCGCGCGACGCCGAAGAGCGGACTTCCGGTTGGTCGAATACGCTGGCTGTGAATGTCATCAAGCTTGCCGGCGGCATTCCGACCGGGTTCCAGCTTTCGCCGGCCGGCGGCGGGCTGCAGGTGCGGCTCCTGTGGACCGAGCCGGCCGAAGGTGCGCCGGATGAGTACCTGGTCCTGTACCGACACCAGGGGACAGGCGACTTCGATACCATCGCGCGGCCGACACTGACTTACCACGTGCATGATCCCTTGACCCTGACTGGTGAGTACCGGCTGCTCGCCCGGTTCGACACTACGTGTTTCGCCGCGCCCGAGACCCTGTCTACGATCCCGGTTCACTCGGCCGAGATGACGGTCTACGAGTTGAACGGCAGTGGGAATCAGGGCTACGGTTGGGACGTCCTGACCGGCGCGGCCGGAGCGTATTCGATGGGCGAGGCCGGCAATGCCGCCAGCGTCGATTTGTACTTCACGGATTTCGATCCCGGACACGAGCTGCAGCCATATACGATGGCGACCCCTTCGTTCGGGCCGAACGACCCGGGCGGAGGGGTGCCTCCCGGGAACTGGCGCGAGAGCTACTTCACCTACGTGCACGGTTCGGAGAACGACCCGCTGCCCGAGTATACCCGGCAGACCTATGTGGACCTGCTGGACATCAACAGCACCCCGTTGCTGGTGGCGTGTTACACCCAAGGTACGCGGTACGCGCTGGTCCGGGTTGCGGCGCTGGATTCATCGACCGCCCAGGTGCAGATTGAAAGCTGGTTCCAGCCGGTCGCCGGTTTGCGACTGATCGAGCACTAGCGATAACCGCCGCAGGTTTCGGGGCCGTCCTTCGGGGCGGCCCCGATCTTTTGGGAGCCGGGGCCGGTTCAGGGGGCAGGGATGACGTCGGACGCAGCGTGCCCTCATTCGTTTCGACCAGGCCCTGCACAGAGGCAGGCCCAGCCCGACGCCGACCGCCTTGGTCGTGAAGAGCGGTTCGAACACCCGTTTCAGGTCTTCGGGGTTGATGCCCGGGCCGTCGTCCGACAGGCGGATTTCGACGCGGCGGTCGAGCGTGCCTGCGGGAGGTCGGCCGGGATGCGCGTGACGACGCGGATGCCCGGGGGGTGCTCCACCCGTTTGAGCGTGGTGTCGATGAGGTCCGCGACCGGGCAGGCGATGGGTTCCGAGGCTCGGCCCCGGGCGAATTCGAGCAGCGCCGTGATAGTCGAGTTGGCGCGGTCGATCTACTCCTGGATGATTTCCAAGTGGCGGGCTTCGTGTCCCTCGAACCGGCGGGCCGCGGTTATGTTCGGGTAGTAGACCGCGTTGCGGATGGCGCCGAGTGGGTTACGGATTTCGTGGGCGACGGTGCCGGCGAGCCGGCCGAGCGCGGCGAGGCGTTCCCTGCGCAGCAGCTCTTCGTGGGCGTATTTTAGTGCGCAGGCGCGTTCCTTGACCAGTTCCTCGAGATGGGCGCGGTGCCGGGCAAGTTCCTGCTCGGCCTGCCGGCGGACGGAGATGTCCACGTCAATGCGGAATACTTCGGTGACCGCGCCGTCGGCAAGCACCGGAAACATGGCGGAGAGAACCCAGTGTTCACCGTCGGTGGCATGCACTTCGTGTTCCCGGGGCCGGGTGGGTTTCGCGGTGGTCCAGATGTGTGTCAGTTCGCGTTCGGCCCGGTGGCGCTGGAGCGCGACCGCGGCCAGGCGCATGAACGTCTCGAGTACGTCGATGCCGTTCGGTTCGGTTCCCCGGCGCAGCATGACGGCGGCGGCGCCGTGGATGTGGTCTTTCCAGTGGAAGCCCATGGCGTAGATGTGGCTCGGACGCAGGATCCGGCGCAGTGCTTCGACCGCGCGGTCGGAGACGGCCCGACCGGCTACTTTCCGGAGTCCGTCGGGGAGTTCCACGAGCCGGCCGCAGCTCATCAGGGTGCGGGTTTCGTCGGTGAGCGGTACAGTCATGCCCTCCAGTTTGCGGCCGATGATACTGAGTGCGGCGTCCATGTGCGGGTCCAGTCCGACCACGGAGCGGGCGCAGATTTTGGCCGCATTATCGTCGCAGGATGATACCAGGACTATCGAATCCGGTACGAAGCGGTGCAGGGTTTCGGCGATGAACCGGTAGATGTCGGCGTCAGGCGCCAGTTCGGCGAACCCGATTGCGGCCTCGTTGAGCCTGGTGAGCCGGGCGATGCAATCCCGGATGTTGTGGCTGCGTGCGAGCGAACCACTCACTTTCCGGCTTCTTTGCTAGAGTAGCGTCACAGCCGCATTGACACCCCGACAACACGACTCTTCTGAGAGTATGCCTGACCGGGGCTGCGTCAAATCCGCCGGGGAGTTGAAGAGGGCACAACTCATGTCCCCGAGTTGCGACGGGCGGGACAGAAAGGTCGTCCATCGAGGGGTCAGCGATGATGAACGGGATGGGGACCAATCCTCAAGGACGACCAGAGAAATCTAGCAGAACGCAGGGCAGTTGTCAACATGTCAGGTCGCGATGCCGGGTGAGAGAACGGGGCGGAGCCGGTCTGGCTCCGCCCCGTTGGGTTCGTTCCTCGCGCCCTAGCGGGTGAGGATGGTTTTGACCTTGACCGTCCGATCCGGGGTTGCCAGGCGTACGAAGTAGATGCCGTGCGCGAGCTTGCGACCGGAGTTGTCGGTCCCGTTCCAGAGCGTGGTGTGGGCCCCGGCCCGGGCGGTGCCGCTTGCGAGCGTGCGGACCGCGCGGCCGGTGGCGTCGAACACCTTGAGCTCGACGTCGGATTCGCGGGCGAGGTTCCAGTGGATGATTGCGCTGCGGGCGAACGGGTTCGGAGCGACAATCAACGCCCGACGCGTCAGCGCGGTCGGCTTGGTCGGTTCGTAGACACCGGTGGTCGGTTCGTCGGTGGAGAAGAAGATGGCGCGACCGGGTTCGATCGGCAGCGAGCCCCGGTGGTAGGAGCCGTCAAACAGCGCCTGGATGCCTTTGCCGGTGGTCGAGTCGCTGATGCCGGCCGTCATCGAACCGTAGCTGTTCGCGGTCAGGTACTGGTACGTGAACACGCTGTTGCCGTCTTCCGCCGCCATGGTGGTATCGTAGATGATGACCTGGTGCCAGTCGAACACGTTGCGGTTCGAGTAGTACGGCATCGAGTCGTACTGGACGATGAAGCGGTGATTGGCCGCGTCGTGGTACCAGTACACCCCGTTGCTGTTTGGCGGGTACAGGTCGTCCCAGACCATCGCCAGCATTGTCGGGTCGCTGGTGTTCGGGATCTCGTGGTTGGTGTAATCCCGGCTCGTGGTGTGGCCCGGGCCGACCCAGCCGTTGCCGCAGATTGAGACCTGGGTGAAGCTGCGGCCGTAGTACACGAACGGGCCGAAGCCGGTCGGCAGGTTGACCTGGACGGTCTGGTCGTCGGACAGGGTCAGGCGGGTGCCGAGCCCGGAGATGTCGAACCACTCGAACGTCGGGGCCTGGACGTAATCCGAGTCGCCGTCGTCGTAGGCCCAGTAAAGGACCGGTGTGGTGTTGTCCGGGATCGGGTCCACGCTGCGGACTTCGCCGATCTCGATCGAGAACGCGTGGTGGCTTTCGTAGCCGCCGTCACCGTACAGGTCGAGCGTACACTCGATTACGGTTTCTTTCGGGATTGACGCGTCGGCGGTGGCGGTGAAGTGATCGCCGGTGTTGACTTTGAGGCTGCCGGCCATGACCGTGCCGTAGGCCGCGGTCGAGTCGCCGAAGGTCAGCCGCGCGTCGGTCGAGCGGATTGTCGACGTGACACCGGTCGCGTGGCCCATGCCGGAGTTGCGGATTGTGATCTCTAGGTCTGCGGTTTCGCCCGGGTCGAGCACGCCGGTCGGGTCGAGGCCGTCGATGACCGCGAACTCGACGTAGCTGAGTGCCGGGGCGCCCACGTAGTACGTCACGTAGGATACCCAGACCGAGTCGGGGGTGTCGCGGCAGACGACCGAGCACGGGATGGCGTAGCCGTTGGGGAGGCCGGCCGCAACCTGGATTTCCCAGGCGTCGGCATCGTAGGCACTATCTTCGCCCGGGATATCGCCGAACGTGGCGTCCTCGTCGGTGACGGTGATGCCGGCCGTGTGGGTTATCAGCTTGCCGGTAACGCCGCTGGCGGTCTGGGAGCCGTAGTTCTTCACCCAACTCGGGAGCTTGACGGTCTCACCCGGGTTGATGATGCCGTCGTCGTTGCCGCCGATTGAGTCGTCAATCGTGCTGCGCAGGAACGCGACGAACCTGCCCGCGGCCATGACCGGGATCGAGTCGAGGTAGGGGATGTTGTTCGCGCAGGTGACCGTGACCTGCATCTGGCCCGGGGTGAGAGGGGACATCATCAGCGTGATCTGGCCCGAAGCGTCGGTCCAGCCGCGGCCGAAGGTTTCGGTGCCTTTGACCAGGCAGACCAGTGCGGATTCGACCGGAGCCGTGGTCGGGTTGTTCACCGTGATGGTGACCGGGATGCCGGTACCGATATTGATTGCACCCGGCTTGGTCACATCCGCGACGTAGACCGCGTCGGTCCAGAGCGGCACCGCGGGCGCGCCGAACAGGTTCCGTTCCTGGGCTTCCATCAGCCACTTGCCCTGGCCGATCGAACCGTTCCAGAAGTCCTTGCCGTAGGCGAGCGCTTCGGCCTGGGTCACCCGGCGCGCGGTGTTGTGTCCGAGCAGGCCGAAGCAGATCGAGTAGTTGTACAACTCCGCGACGTCGATCCAGCCGGACTTGTCGTTCTTGCATACGCCGACGAACCCGTTCGGAGCGTGGAACGCCATGTTCTCCGCGATGCAGTCGCCGTTGGTCGAGCCCCGGTCCCACTCACCGGTGTTGCAGCAGACCGCAGTGAAGAAGTTGAGCCGGTCGGTGTTGGTCAGCCCGTTCATCATCGGGCTGGTCACGTTTCCGCCGAGGCTGTACAGGTCCGGGGAGCCGTGTGCGATGACCGACGTGATGCCGTATCCGGAGTTGAGCGAGTCGGTGTACTTCGCCGGGCTGGGTGTTATCATGCCGCCCGAAGTGTACATCTTCAGGTCGAACCACGGCGGGGTCGGGGTCGCGTTGGCAATCGAGTCCTGGAACTCGTTGGCGAAGGTGACGCCGTTGGCCAGCAGGGATTTGGTGGTCCAGGGCGCGTTGGTGTCCGGGGTGAACTCGTACCGGAACACCTTGTCCAGGTAGTTGCTCAGTTCCGCGCCGTCGGTGATTGTGATCATCCCGACGAACAGGTCGGCCATGCCGTCGATGTTGTCCGCCAGCTCACCGAAGGTGTTGTTGGCGTTGGCGTCCCAGTCCCCGTCCAGATCCGAATAGTACATGTCGGACTTGGGGTGGTAGCTGGAATAGGGGTGCGTGGTCCGGACGTCGCCGTGGCCCGGGTAGTCGTTGCGGGCCATGAACACGAAGATCGTGCCCCAGGTGGTGTCCGCGTCCTTGACGAAGTTGCGGATCTGCTCGGCCGAGTCGCGGCCCGGGTAGGTCGCACAGATCGATTCCTCAAGCATGAACCGGGACCGCCAGCCCTGCCGGGTGCGCCAGTCGACCAGGCGCTGGAGCGAGTCGGTCCACGGGGCCGTGGTGATGATGACGTGCTCGAAGTCGCCCGGGGGCAGGAACGCGGAGCCGTAACTGCGCGTCCGTTTCGGCGGGGCGAACCGGCGCACGTCGCGCGGGTTGAGAACCATCGTTCGCACGTGGTCGCCGTGGATCGCGTTCTGGGCTTCGGTGCGGCGGGTCGCGTGGAGCTTGCCGGTCGCGTAGTTGACGCGGACCCGGAGGCTTGTGACCACGCTCAGTTTCTGCGTCACCGGGTTGTAGCGCACCGGGCGGACGGTGAATCCGGCGACGCGATACCCGGCCTTGTTCCGGGTCGGGCTCGCCTGGATTGCGGACCCGGGGTAAGCCGCGTCGGTCGAATACACGGCCGGGTCCGCTTCCACGAACTCCTGCTTCGGTGGGTTCAGCATGTACGGGACCGGGTGCTGGACCGGGAGCAGGTCGCAGGTGCCGGCGACGTCTTCTTCCTCGATGTCGAGGATTTCGATGCCGGTGACGATCGCGGTCGGCGGTATCGATACGTAGCACGGGATGCCCGGCAGGTCGGGCATGCCGAGGTCGTCGTAGTGGGCCGCGCCGACGAAGTCGACGGTGGTGTAGCCGTCCCGCGCGCCGAGCGTGAGCTGTGCACGGGAGTACGTGAACGTCTCCGTGAAGCTGCCGGCCACGGCGAGGGATACGGCCAGGATCAGGCTCATGAGAACCAGGCGTTTCATCCTTGCCTCCTTTGGGGTGGATGGGTTGAGGAGTGTCGTACGGACGAACGGCATCGTGCCGAGGCCCGAGGCCCGGGCAGGGATAATTCGACACGATACGATATTACCAACCATGAATTATACACCGTCTCAGGCCGAGTCAAATGGTTTGGCTGCCGGGGAATCCGGAGGTGACACAGGCCGATGTGCTGGCTATGCTGCGTCGAGTTCGCGACCGGGTACAGGTGTATACGAACTATTTCAATGACGACTGGTTCTGGCCCCAGCCGGAGGCGGGCGCCGCGGTTTGAGGTATGAAACCGAGGCTGCGGCAGCAGGTGGTGCGGCGGACGATTATCGCTTGACATGGGGTGACACGGGCCGAACTATCGGGTATACTGCGTCCGGCCCGTGAGTGGGCGCAGATGCACGCGAACTATTTCAACAGCGACCGGCACCGGCCGGAACCGAAGCCGGATACGGTGGCTCGAGACCTGAAACGGAGGATGCGGTAATGATTGGTAAACGAGTACGGGGTCGGAAACCTTCGGCTCGCAAGCCGGCCGGACGTCCGCAGTCCATGCGGCGCTGGACCGGGGCCGAACTGGCGGTGCTTGACCGACACGTCGCGCTGTTGCGCCGTGGGAAGTACCGGTTGGTGAAGCATGCGGTGGTAGCCTGCATGTGCGAACTGGCGAAGAAGTTCCCGGCCGGGAAGCGGAGTAATCCGGCGGTCGATGCAGCGTTCAAAGAACGGCGACGAGCCGCGGGCGACCTGTATGCCATGCAGCGCTGGACCGAGGCCGAACTGGTGGTGCTCGACCGGCACGTCAAGTCGCGGCGCGGGCCGGTGAAAGAGGCGGTGGTGGGCTGCATGCGCGACCTTCGAAAGAAGTGCCCGGAGGGTAAGCGGACCCGGTCCGCGGTCGTGTCCATGTTTAAGGAGCGGCGCCGGGCGGTCGGTGACGTGCGGGTCCTGCAGCGCTGGACTGAGGCCGAACTGGCGGTGCTCGACCGGCATGCCGAACTGGTGCGCAACGGGGCCTACGGGTCGGTGCGGCAGACTACGTTGGATTGCGTGCGCGTACTGGCAAAGAAGTACCCGGAGGGAAAGCGGAGCGCGGCCGCGGTCGCCACGGTGTTCAACAAGCGGCGACGGGCGATGGGCGACCTTGTGCTTGTGCCGCCCTGGTCCGAAGTCGAGCTGTCGATTCTCGACCGGCACATCCGGTTGCTACGCAGCGGGAAGTACCAGATGGTGAAGCAGGCGGTGGCGGTCTGCATGCGCGAGTTTGCGAAGAAGTGCCCGGAGGGAAAGCGGACCGTGGTCGCGATCATGACCCGGATGCGGGACCGGCGCAAAGCCGCGGGCGATTCGATGCGTCCGGACCTCTGGATCGAGGACGAACTGGCGATTGTCGACCGCTACGCGCGAGCGTTCGACGAAGGCCGATACACCAAGACGGCCGATGCGATCCCGGAATGCCGGGCCGAGCTGGACCGGTTGTGGCGGCGTCGCGGGAACAAAACTCCCCGCCTGGTGCGGCGGGGCGACAACCAGATTGCCGTGAAGCTCCAGCGGCGGCGGAGAGACTTCGGCATCATCATGGAGAACCGGCACTGGTCCGACGCCGAACTGCACACGGTCGACGAGTATGCCAGGGCGGTAGTCGCCGGGCGGTATGAATCCTGCCGCGCCGCGACCACGGACTGCAAGGCCGAACTCGACCGCTGGCGTATAGCCCATCCGAATCCGCGCAGGCCGCTGCCGGTTCGGGACTACGGCGGCGTGCTCGGTCGGATGCTCACCCGAGCCCACCAGTTCCGACCAATCCGTAAGACCGTGCCGTGGACCGATGCCGAACTCAAGATAGTCGACCGGTACGCGCGGCGACTCCTGAAAGGCAGCCTGAAGACCGTGCTGCAGGCGACCGAGAAATGCGCGGCCGAACTCGGCCGCAAGACCGGTTCCAGCGCGTCAGAGGACGGGTCCGGCATCCTCCGCAGCGACTCGGCGATAAACTTCTGTCTCTACCGGCGACTCCACCAGGCCGGACGTCAGGGCAAGAGCGAGGCCGCGTGGATCCCGAGAGAATACGCGATTCGGGACCGGGTACTGCGCGCGTGGAAGCGGTCCCGGGCGGACGCCCGGCCGTGGCATCGACGCGACGCCGCGCTCCGGCTGCAGCAACGCCTGCAGGCCCGCGGGTTCAAGCGCACGCTCCTCGCCTGCTGGGGTGCGATCCACGACAACCGCGCCGGGTTCCGGACTGTAGAGAAAAAGGCACCGGGTACGCCGGCCGTGAAATAGTCGGCCCGGGTTCCAGGTTGTAGATTGCGGGATGCGGGTTGCGAGACCCGCGCTGTCCGCATCCTGTTTTCCTGAGGGTTTGTTTTCCCATCCAGTGAGAAGGTCATTGCGAGAGATGAAGCCCTGTGGTGGTTCCGCGTGGAGGCTTGGCATGAGGTTGCCGCGGATTTCCCCGGGCGCTTGACATCCGCCTTCGGCTGTGGGAAGATATGGGGTCAGTGATGACGAGCGGAGTCAGGAGGAGCCATGAAGCTCTTTGTCGTGTTCCTGATTCTGGGATGCACGGTGGCGGCGCAGGAGTACGTCGGCCGGGTGGATACGGTTGGCGGTACTACCTATGATCTGCAGTGGCCCGGGCCGGCAGTGCGCCGGGCGTTGGTAGATTGCGATTCCGGCGTAGTGGTGGCGTGGACGTTTTCCGCGGCGCGGGATACCGGGTTCCCGGACCTCAGAGTCTTCCATAACTATTTCAGCCGAGCGACGCGGTCCTGGGCGTGGATCGACCCGGACTTCATGCAGTCGGGCGTGAGCGTGTGTTCGGCCCGAATCCGGGCGGGCAGCATCGACCGGAGGCCGGGGACGTTCGGCCTGTATGCGTCCGCGTGTCTGGCGGACAGTGGTGGGATGCGTCCGGCGGTCGCCGGGGTGGACAGCGGGTTGAGCCCGGGCCCGACCGGGTACGCTCACCCGGTGATGGCGGTCGGGCGGAGCGGGCGGGTCCACGTGGCGATGGTGGATGCGGAAACCGAGGGTCGGCTCCACTACGCCCGGGTGGACCCGTGGCGCTCGTGGAGCGTCCCGGTGCGGTTGAGCACGTCGCAGTATCCTTCGCAGAACATCGCGGCTTCGAGCGGGTCGGACCGGGTGTGCGTGACGTGGACCCGGGTGGAAGGGGGCGACCGGCGGCCGGCTTTCCACATCGAGTCGTCCGACGGCGGGAGCACGTGGGGACGGATTGTGCAGATGTCGCTGCCGCCCGCGTTCCGTGGGGATACCGGCGTGTCGTTCACCGGGCAGTCGGTGTTCCCGTACTATGACGCGCAGGACCGCCTGCACGTGGTTGCGACCGTGGTGCCGCTGGTGGACAGCGTGGTGCGGGTGACGCCGGCCGAAATCTGGCATTGGAGTGGTGAATGCGACTCGGGCTGGAGCCGGGTGCACCGGGCCGGGTGTAGTGTTGAGAACCTGGCCGCGCCGCTGGGGCCGGGCGCGAGCTACGCCGGGCGGCCGAGCATCGGCGAGGACCGGGAGGGGTATCTATACGTGACATGGGAGCAGTTCGACTCGACCAATGTCGGGCCGGGCCCGCCCGGGTACCTGCGGGCCGGGGTGTGGGTCGCGAGTTCGACCGATGAGGGGCGGACCTGGAACCCGGCGATGCGCCTGACGCCGGAGAACGAGACATCGCACCGGTTCCCGTGCATTGGGGACCGGGCGTTCCCCGGGTTCACCGGGGATACGCTGGTGGTCACCTACGAGTTGGACCTGTATCCCGGGTTCTTCACGAACGGCGAGGGCGTGGTCACGTACAACCCGGTCGTGTGCCAGTTCTTCTGGAACCTCGGGCTGCCCGGGGTGACCGAGGAGCCGGCCACGGCACGGGTGGCGTGGTCAATGCGGGCGTCGGTGGTGCGGGACGTGCTCTGCCTGCCGGGTGTGGAGCCGGCGGCGCTGGTCGACGGCAGCGGCCGGCGGGTGATGGACCTGGAGCCCGGGGAGAATGACGTGTCCCGGGTCGGGCCGGGAGTGTACTTCATACGCGGAAAGGGTTCTGCCCTCGGGCATGCAGGCTCCGTATCGAGGGGGAAGGTAATCGTCCAGCGGTAGCGGGCAAGCGGCCGGCGGGCTGCAATCACGGGTTGACAAGCCGCAGGTTATCTTGTCTATTCTAGCAGATGCTGAGGCGAGCTTTCGGATTGATGTTGGCCGGCGCGCACGGGGCGGCGGGTCCCGAAGGGAGGCTTGATGTTCTGGTTTGACTGGATGACGCTGGCGATCATCCTGGGTGCCGCGATTCTCCAGGTTATCAGCGGGAGCAAGACCGGCGGGTTCGGGCAGCCGTTGTTCCAGGCCCTGCTCATCTGCCTGGCCGCGGCGACCGCGGCGAACCTGGCCGGGCCGCTCGCCCTGTCGGTGCACATGCAGAAGTCGGTGGTGATGCTCGGGCTGTTCGTCGTGCTCGGGGTCGGGGCGTTCTTCCTGGGCCGGCTCCTGCATTCGGTGACCGGCTGGTCGTTCGGGGCGTTCGACGGCTTCATGAACTTCATCTTCGGCGCGATTACCGGGTGGGCGATTGCGTACATGGCGCTGCGGATTATCATCGAGTCGCAGGGCACGGGCGGACCGGTGGCGCAGAGCCTGGCCCAGGCCCCGGTCGCGTCCGAGGTGTACTGGTTCAAGACCTGGGAAAGAATCATGGCGCTCCTGTTCAAGGCGAAGACGAGCGACCGCCGGATGTGGAACATCAATGAGTAGGATACACAGGACCCGAAGGTCCGGGGAGGCGTGATGCTGTGGTTTGACTGGATGACGCTCGGGATTATCGTCGTCGTGACGGTGACGCAGGTTCTGCGAGCACGCAGTACCGGCGGGTACGGGTTGCCGCTCTGGGATTTCATCTGGCTGGTGGTGGCGGCCCTGGCGTCCAC
>CBDUZK010000042.1:0-14714 GCA_965371675.1 uncultured bacterium
ACGCCAACTCGTACCGTAGGGCATCCTAACCACATCACCCCGGCTGTCAATGCTCTTGACGCACCCGGGGAACCGGACGAAATTACTCCCGCCCGGAAGTGCGCCAGCGGAATGCCCTCCACGTCCACTCCTCCCGGCGGCGGGTTAACACATATTGCCTGTAGATTCCACTTGACATCCGTCTGGAACGTGCTATTTTGGCGCTGGAGGTGTTGGCACTCTGGTCGGGGTACCTCACCGGGCACAACGTCATCTGATCGCAACTGCGGCTGACCGCAACGGGAGCGGTCTGTCGCACGGAGAATCGTTGCGACAACGGGACCGCCGGGCAACCGGTAGTGATGAAAACGGAGGCTGAGATGATACTGTTCAAACCGCCCGCGCCTGACATAGGCAAGCTCGAAGTGGAACGAGATGTTCCAAACCTGATTAGAACTCTTACCACACACAAGGACCTGGGCATTGCGTGGCAGGCGGCCGAAGCACTGACACGGCTGGGAGATGAACGTGCCGTGTCGCCACTCTGCGGCAACCTCAACTCGGAATGTGCTCCGGCGCGGCAACACGCTGCCCGGCTGCTCGGTGAACTGGGCAACGCCGCGGCAACCGGCCCGCTGCTCGCAAAGCTGGACGACCGGGAACGTCACGTGCGCGCCGCAGTCGCGCTCGCGCTCGGCCAGATCGGCGACACTCATACAATCGACCCGTTACTTGGTCTCCTTGACGACGAGGAACCGTGTGTCCGCGCGAAAGCGGCCGAGGCACTTGGCCTGATCGGCGACGCCCGCGCCGCGACATCACTCGGAGCCGCACTCAAGGACGAACACCCGTGTGTACGTGAGAAGGCGGAACAGGCGCTCGAGCGAATCGGCGCGCCCGCCGTCGAACCCCTGGTTCAGATTCTGCACGAAGCGGATCCGACTGCACGCCAGCAGGCAATTGCAGCGCTGGAACATATCGGCGACACGGCAGCGCTGGCCCGGGCACTCAACGAAGGCAACGCCGATATCCACGGCCGGGCGGCCGAATCCATGCTTGAGAGTGACAGTGTCGCCGCCGAAATCCGGCTCCTCAGCGACAGCAACCCGGACGTTCGCAGGCGGGCCGCAACCGCACTCGCGGCTACCGGCGATCGACGCGCCATCGAACCGCTCATTCGGAGCATGCAGGGCTCCGACGGCGCCTGCCTACGGCACGTCGCGACACTGCTTGGTCACATGGGAAACACCGCCCGGATCGCGCTGGTTCAGGCCCTGCGCGACTCGGACCCGGACATTCGCGCCGGTGCCGCAACCGCGCTCGGCGCAACCGGCAACCCGGACATGGCCAAAGCCCTGTTCACGGCCGTAAAAGACACCTCGTCTGCGGTCCGCGGTGCCGCCGCCGAAGCGCTCGGTCGGCTCGACGTGGACAAAGCCGGACGACCCCTCGCCCGGCTCCTCCGCGACCCGGACGACCGGGTTCGTACCCGGGCAGCCAGTGCTCTCGACGCGCTGAACTGGACCGCGCACGGCATCGCCGACCGGGTCCATATCCTGATGGCGCGCGGCAAATGGGATGAAGCCGCTGCCCTCGGCACCCCGGCAATCGGCCCGCTCATCAATGCGCTCAAGACCACCGGCGCGGACTTCCGGCGACAGGCGGCCGCAGCCCTTGTGAAAATCGGCTCGCCGGCGACCAAACCGCTGCTGCGTGTACTCCGCTGCCGAAACTGCGCAGCACGCTCGCTTGCTGCCTGGGCTCTTGGTGAAATGCGTATTGCGGACGCGTCCGACGCTCTCGTGCTGGCGGTGAAGGACCGGGACTCGTCGGTCCGCGATGCGGTGCTGGTCGCCCTCGACAAAATCGGCGATTCCTCCGTCATCGACCAGCTCGTGCCGGCCCTGACCGACGAACAGGACTTCGTGCGCGTCACGGCCATCGAGGTGTTTGGACACCTCGCCAACGGTCGAGCCGCCGAACGCATTCTCGACCGACTCACCGACGAATCACCCGACGTTCGATGCGCGGCTGCCGAAACGCTCGGTCGGCTCCGCGACCAGCGTGCGGTTCGACCGCTGCTGCGCGCGCTCGAGGACAAAGACCGCGCTGTCCGCGCCGCGGTCGAACTGGCGCTCGAAGCGGTCGACCGGAACGCCTGACCGCGCTGCCGGCCGGGTCGCTTCGGCCCCGAAGCCGGTTGGCTCAGGGCTGCAGTCCGGCACGCTTCATGCCGCGGTCATAACTCACCGGTCGTACCACTCATCGTCCTCTACCACTTCCCACTCGTCCTCGAAGATATGCGCGGTCCAGTAGTCGGCCCAGTGCAGCAGCAGGGTCAATGGTTCCTCGCTCTGAGCCACACAGCGGTTGTCTTCGATGTACTGACCATCGTGGTACACAATCGCCTGCGCCTCGGTATCCGACAGCGGGACGTACTTTGCCACCAGGTACAGGCTCCGCACCGCGATGCCCATGTACACTTCCTCGGGATTGATCTTGTAGGCCATGTTCCGGTTCTCCACCTGCCACCGGTTGTCGTTCGGAAGGTAGCGCGGCACACCCGGCATCCCGACCTTGCCCGCGTCGTGGAACAGCCCGACGATCACACAGCTTTCCTCACTGATTTCCGGCGCCAGCGTCGAGCGCAGCTCAAGCAGCGTCTCGGTCACTCCCACTGAATGCTGCAACAAGCCGGCCTCCACGTTCAAGTGGAACCGCGTGCTCGCCGGGCTCGTGAGCCACGATGTCTTCTGTTCCAGCATCCGCACGAACTCGTCGAACTGATCCCGTCGTTTCACCACCTTCTTCTTCAGAACTGCGTACCGCTTGTGCAGGTCTTTATCGATTCCAGCCATCTTAGTCCTCCCCGATCAAAAACTCGATTGTGCCGGCCAGCTCTTCTTCGAGGTCATCGGCATATCCGCGATGGATATCGGCAATCCCGCCTGCCGGGTCGATGACGATGATTGTCGGGTACCCGGTCACGCCATACGCCTTCTGCGTCTCCTCGGACAGCAGGGTCGGGTAGTTCAACCCCAGTTTGTCCGCCACGAACCGCGCGTCCTCGACGTCCTTGTCGACATTGACGCCGAACAACACCAGCGTCTTGTCCCCGAACCGCTCGCGCAGCTTCTTAAGCTGTGGCATCGCCTTGATGCACCACGGGCACCCGCGATACCAGAAGTCGAGCACCACCACCGCACTGCGGTAGTCACTCAGCCGGTGTATCGTGCCGTCAAGGTCTGCAAGCTCCCAGTCCGGTGCCGGCTCGCCCCCCAGACCGTCATCTCCCGCGGACGGCTTACGGGTGGACGCCAGGTAACCCCGCCAGGATGCAATCTCCTGTTCTGCCGCGTGCAACAACTCCGGGAACGTCAGTTCGCGTGCGGCCCGGCTGAGCACGCTGTCCGCCTCGGCATGAAGCGAATCCGCCGACTCGAGGTCCACGCCGGCCAGCGAGGTCAACACGTCCCACTGCGCGTACGCATCGAACCAGGACTCCGCCTCGGCCGCGAAACTGTCCAACGCGATTGCGTCAACGTACTCAATCGTGTCCAGCACGGTCACCACGAAGCCGGTGCGGCTCCGACCATACGCCCGCTGGGTACTCACCTCCCGATACACCGGTAGCCCGAGCGCGGTATCGAACAACGTGACGGCTTCGTACCTGCTCACGTACACAGCGGTGCGATACCCGGTTTCTACCTGCCGGACCGCCAGCAGGAAATGGTCACGGGGGTCCGTTCCGATGATGTCATACTCCATGTCGGTGTACCCGGTGCGGTCCGGCTTCCGCCAGCCTGTCATCGCTTCAGCCAAATCCGCCGGCAACGGCGGAAGGAACGCCGCCAGGTTCGGACGCTTGATGGTCATGTTCTCCTCGTACCTGCCATCCGGGGCAAAATCGACATACCCGAGTATGCTGCGCTCCGGCCGGGCATCCTTTTTGCGCGGCCCGGATCCGAACTCCTCGACATGAATCACCAGCCGCCACGTTCCATCCGGGCTTTCATCCACCACCCGGATGGACGTCACCCGGTCCGTGAGGACGGTTTTCTCGGCCCCCCGGGTTTCGCTCCGACCCCGGTACACCAGCCTCTGCCCGACTTCGAACCGGTAACGCGGCACCACCGGCCCGGCGAGCGGAACGTACTCGCGCTCGGCCAGCACAAGCTGTACCGGTATCTCCTCCGGCTGGGCGAACGCGCCAGCACACAACAACATGCACATGAGTATCACCCCCGCAACCCGTCCGGGGACAACCAGGACCACTGAACAACGGTCAATCACAAACGCCTCCTGACGGTCCCGCTCAAACCACTGCAACCAGCACACACCGCAAACATACGACCTGCAACGCCATACGTCAACACATGTACGGGCCAGCCCCCGTGCGCCTGCCCCTGACCCCCGGCCCCTGACCCCTGGACCCATGTCCTGCGCCACACCCGCCGGGGTTGACAGCCGCACCAATACGATATCTCATATACCTGCTTGAACCTGACATCCTCATGGCAAAACGAATGGAAAAGGAACAGAACCATGAATCGCATCAATCTCATGTTGCTGCCGATCATCTTCTTGGGCATCTTCTCCTGCAAGCCCGTGGACCCGTACTCGCTCTGGCAGGAACAACCCAACGACGTCATCGTCTTCCTGTCCCGCGCCGACTCGCCCGAGGGCGAACTCTACCTGCTCGACAAAGACAACAACATCACCCGGCTCACGACGAATTCGCGCCACGAGAACAACCCGGCCCTGTCCCCGGACGGCCGCAAGGTCGCGTTCAATGCCGGCGACCAGGGCGACATGCTCACCTGGGAAATCTATGTCCTCGACCTTGAGACCCACGCTGAAACCCGGCTTACCGACAACAACGTCATCGATGCCCACCCGGACTGGTGCCCGCTTGGTGAGAAACTTGTGTTCGGGTCCTTCCGGGATTCGACCGGCAACCCGGCCCCCGCCGCGGACATATACGTCATGAATGCGGACGGCAGCAACCAGGTTGCGCTTTCACCCACCCCGTGGGAGGACAATGACCCGGAGTGGTCGCCCGACGGCTCGATGATTGCCTTCAAGTCAACGCGCAATTCGTTGCTCGACGCGCGCGAGGAGATATTCGTCATGGACAGCGATGGGTCATCCGTCCGGCGGCTGACCACGACCAGCGGCTGGCAATCTGACCACGACCCGAGCTGGAGCCCGGACAACAAGACTATTGTGTTCAACCGGTACGAAGGTTCGCGCCCCTGGACCGATATGGCCAATCTCGATACATTCAGGTTCCGCTGGCAGGAGTTGTCACCCTGGAACGCGCATGCGACCGACCTTACCGGCAACACGACCCGGCTTACCGCGACCGAGGACGGCGGTGGCCTGCCGACATACAACGCCGACGGCTCGAAAGTCCTGTTCCTGTACCTGGACTACATCATCAGCGGCGACGAACTGATCGGGGCTTACCACCGACTGATACTGATGGACCCGGATGGGTCCGAACAAGAACAGGTAATCCCGGACGATCGGTACACACCGACACTGGAGTACTACGACTGGTGATCAAGGGAGCGTACGGCCACTAACCTGCGATTTCCAACACCCGCAATAGCAATAACTTAGCGCCGGGCAGCATTTTCGCTTGACAGGCGGCGCATGGGCATTACTATGTAAACAGATGTTTACAAGAGATAAGAACCGCCGAGGCAAAATCCTCGAGTTTGTCCGGCAGTATACCGACGTGCACGGCTACGCACCCAGCTACCGGGAAATCGGGGGCGCGGTCGGTATCCGCAGCACGAAGGCGGTAAAGTACCATATCGACATCCTGATCCGGGACGGGCTCATCGAACGGGTCGACCGCAAGGCCCGGGCACTCAGGACCGCATCCCGACCCGATTCCCTGCCGGTTATCGGCCGCATCGCCGCCGGCTCGCCGGTGCTCGCAATCGAAAACGTGGAATCCCACGTATCGCTCAGTCGATTCCATGATTGCTTCCTGCTCCGGGTCCAGGGCGAGAGCATGCGCGACGTCGGGATCATGCACGGCGACCTCGTCATCGTCCGCCAACAGAACGAGGCTCATGATGGTGACATCGTCGCGGTCCGAATCGGCGACGAAGCCACAGTCAAAACCTATCACCGGGAAAAAGACAAAATTGTCCTCGAACCCGCAAACCCGGACTTCAAGCCGGTTATCATCGACAACAAGAACGGGGATTCCGCACTCATCGGAATCGTAGTCGGACTCCTGCGCAACTACAAATGACTCATATCCCGGGCATTACCGAAGGGAAGAATCCATGACCAGCAACAGCATCAACGAAAGCGTCAAAGTGTACGCGGTATACAACGACCCGCAGAGCCGGCACGCGCCCCACGAACGACTGCAACCGGTAGTATTCGAATGGCGCAAACGTCGGTATCGGGTCCGGGACATCACCTACGTGTGGCGCGAGAACCAGGGTGACTCCGAGCTCTACCACTACGCGGTATCCGACGGCGCCAACGTCTACGAACTCTGTTACGAAGCCCGCACTTTCAACTGGACCCTGTCGAGCGTTTCCTGCGAAGGATAACGCCCGGCCACGGATGACCGCCGGCAGACACTGAACCGTCCGTGTTTGCCGGTGGCCGGTGAATACATGTCGAAACTACGCCAGGTCATGCATGTCGACATGGATGCGTTCTTCGCCTCGGTCGAACAACAGACCTTCCCGTTCCTGCGCGGCAAACCAATCGGGGTCTGCGGCGACCCGGATGGACGCACTGTCATCGCCGCCGCTTCCTATGAAGCCAAGCGGCGCGGAATCAAAACCGCCATGACCATACCAGAGGCCCGACGCCTCTGTCCCGACATCACCCTGGTCCCCGGCAACCCTGCCAGGTATATTGACACCTCGGTCCGCATTCTCGCCATCTACGCGCAGTACACCGACCTCGTTGAGGTATTCTCCATTGATGAAGCGTTCCTCGACGTCAGTGATTCCGCCCATCTCCACGGCGGTACCGAAGCCGTCGCGCGCGCCATCAAAATCGAAATCCGGGAGCGTTTCGGCATCACCTGTTCGGTCGGTATCGCCCCGAACAAACTGCTGGCCAAGCTCGTCGGCGAGATGAACAAACCCGACGGCTTGACCGTGCTCGAACCGGGCCGGGTACAGGAGTTGCTCGCAAAGACCCCGGTCCGGGAAATGTGCGGCATCGGGCCGAAGACCACCACCAGCCTCAACCGGCTCGGTGTCACAACCTGCGCCGACCTCGGTCGCTACTCGGAATCCGACCTTGTCCGGCTGTTCGGCATCAACGGCAACAAGCTGCACAGGATGGGCCTGGGCGAGGACGAAAGCCCGGTCATGCCCTACTATCACGAATCAGAAACCAAATCAATGGGGCACTCCTTCACTCTCAACAAGGACACGCGTGACCGGACCATCATCCGGCGCCACCTGCTTCAGTTATCCGAACAGGTAGGCAGGAGGCTGCGCCGGGACGGCTACTCCGGCCGCACCGTCGCTCTCATCATCCGTTACGCCGACTTCACCACCCACGTTCGCCGGCGCAGCAGCAGGAATTACGTGGACGACGGACACCGTATCTACGCCATCGGCATGAAGCTGTTCGAGGAACTGTATCAACCGTACCGTTACGTGCGCCTGCTCGGTATCAGTGTTTCCAACCTCGTCCGCCACATCAAACAGGAAGACCTGTTTGTGGAACAACGTCGGGGTTCACTGTTCGATGCAACCGACGTCATCAACAACCGGTTCGGGGAGTTCTCCGTGGCCCGGGCCCGGCTCAACCGGCGCAAACCCGGACCGGGCGTGATATCACCCGCCTGGCGTCCGAACCGCTTCTGAAGCCCCGGCCTAACTGACAGCCCGGACGCGGAAACCCCGCCGCAAAGGCGGGGCGTATCCTTCCGGCAGCAATCAAACCCGGTCAGGGTTCGTCATGCCCGGCCGGTATTTCCTCCTGCGGGACGGATTCCCGGTACTCCTCGTCATAGCCGGGGTCCGAATCATAGCCACCCTCCGCTGGTTCATAGTCGTACGAATGAGCGGTCGCGAACCCGTCCTCGTCGTAAACGATGTCGTCAACCGGGGCCGGTTCGGCCCCAAGTTCGTAGAAATTCTGCATCGCCCGCAATTGTGCCGCCGTAACCACCGGACCGGCCTCGTGGAATCCGAACTCAACCTCGGCGCCGACCCGGCTGAACGCCTCGCCGGTACGGCGGGCGGCTCTCACCGGGGCCGGACCCTCAGCCTGTCCAATCCCGATGAACACGTCCAGGTGTCCGGCGTTGCTCTCGGTCGGACGAGGTACGTATGACGGCAGTCCTCGTTCCGGCAAGGCAATGACGCCGCTGAACAGCTCCGGACTGCGCAGCGCGGTGTACCACGCAATGCCCGCTCCCTGGCCGACACCGAGCAGGTTGATATCCTCCATGTCAATCAGGTAGTCGGATGCAATCTCGTCGAATACGTCGATTATCAGTTGTTCGGCGGTGCGGACCGCCGCCACCCGACGCCGGGCCGGGTCCTCTTCGTCCGACCGTGACCCGCGCGGTATCCACGAGTAACCGGTACTGCCGTGGAAGGGCGCCCGAATCGCCACCAAGATGAAGTCCGGCCGGTACAGAAGGCCATTATCCCACCAGTCCAGCACCTGGCGTTCGCTCCGGTCGCGTCCGTGCAGCGCGAGCACCAACTGGTATTCGTCGTCCGGGTCGTAATCGTCGGGCAGCCGGAACGAATAGTAGAACGGCACGTCCGCGTCATACGGCTCCACGTCCGGGTACTGCTCGGCTTCACCGCCGCAGCCGGCGCCCAGCATGACCGCCGCCATCGCCAATGCTATCAATGTAGTCTTTATGCGCTTCTCTTCTCGCCCCGGAGACTGCCGACTCCACCGACAGGCCGCAACATGACCGATTCGGAGATGAAAATCAGACCTCGGGTTCGAGCCACATCCTGCCTCCGGGCAGGATTCCACCGAGTACCCGGCCGCGCATCGTCCGGCCGAGGAACCCGGAGTTCTGCGAGTGCGACACAATCCGTTCCGGCTCGTAGACCCATTTCTTCTTGAGGTCCAGCAGTACCAGTTCCGCCTCCGCGCCCGGCTCGACGAGCCCCGCGGGCAGGCCCAGGATTCGCGCGGGCATGGTGGTCAACTTCGCCACGTACTGCGGTAGCCGGAGCTTCTTCGCCAAGACAAGCTGCTCATACCCGATGCTGAACGCGGTCTCAAAGCCGATCATCCCGGCCGGCGCTTTGTCGAACTCAACCTCTTTGCTGCCCTTCGTGTGCGGCGCGTGGTCGGTGGCAATCGCGTCAATCGTCCCGTCGACCAGTCCCCGGACCACGGCGCGCCGGTCCGCCTCGGTGCGCAGTGGCGGGTTGACCTTGAATCTCGTATCGTACCCGGCGACCTCGGTATCGGTGAGCGCGAAATGGTGCGGGCACGCTTCGGCCGTCACCTGTACGCCGCGCCGCTTCGCCCATCGCACCAGGTCGACCGTCTCCGCGCCCGAAACGTGGGCGATGTGCACGCGGCCGCCGACCAACCCGGCAAGCAGCATGTCGCGCGCCGCGGCTGCCGCTTCACCCGCGGCAGGCCGGCCTTCCAGTCCGAGCCGGGTCGATACCAGTCCCTCGTTCATCACACCGTGGTCCAGCCCGGCCATCTCGCAATGACTGATTACCGGCAGGTCGAACGCCTTGCAGTATTCCAGCACGCGGCGCATCACGAGCGGGTCCGCAATCCAGTCGCCGTCGTCCGAAACCGCCACCGCCCCGGCGGCATGCATCGCGCCAATCTCCGCCAGTTCCCGGCCGCCGCGTCCCCGGGTGCAGCACCCGATTGGATGGACCCGGGCGTATCCGGCGACCTCGGCCCGGCGTAACTGGAACCGGACCATCGCCTCGCCGTCGACCGGCGGGTCCGTGTTCGGCATCGGGCACACCCGCGTGAAACCACCCGCGAGCGCGGCCCGGGTTCCGGTCGCAATCGTCTCCGCACCCTCGCCGCCCGGCTCACGCAAGTGACAGTGCATGTCGATGAACCCGGGGGCGATGTACCGTCCGCTGCAATCCACTTCCCGCACGCCCCGTACCCGCAGGTTCTTCTCCACTTTCGTGATCCGGCCGTTCATAATCAGCACGTCGGCCCGGCGGTTGCGACCCGCGACCGGGTCGACCACCGTGCCGCCCCTAAGCAGTAACCTTCGGATCTTGATCATTATCTGCCGCCCCGCCCTCGCCGGCATGCTCGCCCGCCAGGAGATAGAGAACCGCCATCCGGATCGCGACCCCGTTCGTGACCTGGTTCATTATCAGCGCCTGCCGGAAATCGGATACCTCGTAGTCCATCTCCACACCCCAGTTGACCGGCCCGGGATGAATCACGACCACCGACCGCCCGAGCCGCGCGAGCCGGTCGCGCGTCAGCCCGTAGAGCGCCCGGTACTCACGCACCGAGGGAAAGAGAGCCCCGCTGATGCGTTCGTTCTGCACCCGAAGCATGTTGATTACGTCCACTTCGTGCAACACCCGGTCGAGCCGGTAGAACACCTCGCACCCCAGTTCCTCGATTCGCGGTGGAATCAGGGCCGGCGGGCCGCAGACCGCGACCCGGGCTCCCAGCTTGCTGAAACAGAGGATATTCGACCGCGCCACGCGCGAGTGTGCGATATCGCCCACGAGCAGCACCCGCTTCCCCTCAAGGCTGCCCAGTTTCCGAATCAGGGTGAACGAATCAAGCAGCGCCTGGGTCGGATGCTCGTGGCATCCATCACCGGCGTTGACGACAAAGGCCTTCAGCCGCTCGGAAAGGAACTGCGCCGCGCCCGCCATCGAATGCCGGATGACGACCCCATCCACCCGCATCGCCTCGATGTTGCGCGCGGTGTCCAGCAGCGTCTCCCCCTTCTTGACCGCCGAGGAACCGGGAGAGAAATTGATACACTGGGCGCTCAGGCGGCTCGCCGCGAGGTTGAACGACATCGCGGTCCGGGTTGACGGCTCAAAGAACAGGTTGACGATGGTCTTGCCGCGCAGAATCGGGACGACCGGGATCGGTCGCCGCAGTACTTCGAGGAACTGCTCCGCCTGTTCGTGGATTGCCGCAATCCGGGCCCGGCTCAGCGACTCAATGCCCAGCAGGTGGCGCAACGGTCGCAGGCCAGGCTTCGATCCGCTCCGAACGCTCTCCGGTCGACCCCGCCGCTTCCCACCGCTCCTGCTCGACGCCATCATCTGTGGGTCAGGTATACACCGTCCTCGCCATCCTCTTCTTCGAAACAGATGTCCACGATATCCCCATCTTCGGTTTCGACCCGCTTCCCGACGAAGTCCGGCGCTATCGGCAATTCACGGCGGCCGCGGTCAATCAACACCGCAAGCTGAATCCGGGTCGGTCGCCCGTAATCGAGCAGTTCGGTCAGTGCCGCGCGAACGGTCCGTCCGGTGTAGATGACGTCGTCGACCAGCACCACTGTCTTGTCATTGATGTCGAACCCGATCTCCGAACCGCGCACAATCGGCGTCTCAGCGACGAGCTGCAGGTCATCCCGGTAGAGAGTGATGTCGATTGCCCCGACCGGCACCTCCGCCTTCCTCTGCCTGCCGAGCAAGACCGCCAGCCGATGAGCCAGCGGTACGCCCCGCCGTTTCACGCCGACCAGTGCCAGGTCACGGACGTCCTTGTGGCGGTCGCCGATCTCGCGGGCAAGCTGCTCGACCAGTTTGGAGAGCCCACCGGCGTCGACCAGCAGCTTCTTCTTCATTTGACCAGCAGGGCGACCGGGATGATAACGCAGTATCCCACCACCAGCAGCAGCGGGGCGAGCGTCGTCGAACCGCCTGCCAGGGTGAAAAACCCGGTGATAATCGCGGCCAGCCCGAAGCCCATGATAATGTAGTTCTTCCGGGTCAGCGCAATCTGGGGCCGCTCGCTCTTCTTCGGCCGCGGCCGCACGGGCTGAACCGCCTGACCTCTACGTTGTTTCGGTTGTTTCTGTTTCATCGTTCGATACCTCGTCGTCCATACTATCCCGAGCCTTCTGAGTGTCAAGCTGAGCGCTCTCGACACCGGTGTCTCCGGTCAATTCGGCGTCCAGTTCCGCCCTGCGTGCCGCGAAGTGCCGTTCAAGATAGTCCAGTACCGGCTGCGGGTCCCGGGGCAACAACAGGTGCACGCCGCGGAACGTATCCAGGAAGGTACGCCGCGAAAACGGCGACACGACCACGCCACCGGTGGTCCGGAAGGAACGCCGAAACTGGTCCCACGGGTAGGTGTGGCTGAACAACCGCTTGTTCATCGTAATTCCTTCCGAGTCAAACGTGTAGGTCGTCGGCAGATACCACGTGTTGAGCGCGAGCGCGAACACCAGCAGCGCGACCATGGTCAATCCCGGCCCGAACGCAAACCACGAGAACACGAGGAATACCGCCAGGAAGATGCCGACCACGATGCTCTTCCCCGGTGATTCCTTCAGCCGGTGGACCGACCACTTCAACGACTGCAATTCATGCTCTCCAATTTGAGTGGGCCCGGTCCGGATTGAACGGACGACCTACTGATTATGAGTCAGCTGCTCTGCCTATCTGAGCTACGGGCCCGGTCGGCAAACTGTAGCCGAAACCCCATTCCAGTCAAGCCGGCAGCACGCCCGCAACCCGCTCTACCCTTTGGCCTTCCTGGTATTTGGGTTCCCTCCTCGTCATTCGACACTCGCCCTTCGACATTCCCTTTGCGGCCTTGGCGGTCATCCCAATTCCGAATGGCGAATTGCGAATGCCTGGTTCCGAGTCCCCACTCTGACATTTGGGTTTTGACACTTGACTCTTAGCTTCTGACCTTCCCTTCTATGTTCATCTGTGGTTCGTCCCGGCTCAGTTCTTCTCGCTCTTGACTGGCACCGGAAGCCCGGTAGGCTGAGATTACGATTGCATCGGGAACACGGTCTTGGATGCCCGCTGTCCACACCCCGCCGACGGGGAAAGGAGTAATCATGTACAGGTTCAAGTACGCTGCGACTGCCCTGCTGGTCCTGGTCGGAATTCTCTTCGCGGATACAACCTGGGTGGAAGTCGGGAATGCCCACAGAATGAACGCCGTCCCATTCTGGGGACAGACCTACAACGCCTTCAGGTCCCAATCGCTCTACTACCAGAGCGAAATCGACCAGCCCGGGAACATCATAGCCATCGGTCTCTGCAGCCCACCCACCGCGCCCGCCGCCTACTACAACGTGAGCGTACGGCTCTGTCACACCACGCTCGACAACCTCAGCACGCGGTTCGACTCCAATTACGTCGGCAACACGCCGGAGAAGGTGTTCGAGGCGGAGACCCTCCTTGTCGGCACCGGGCAATCCCAGGCCTGGTACTACTTCTCCTCTGCCTGGGACTACAACAACGAAGACAACCTGATCGTGGAAATCACCTGGCGCGGTGATGCGGGCACGAACATATCCTTCTACCGCAATCCGTTGGGTCATGACTACCGTCGCCTGTTCGCCTACGACGACACCGCGAGCTTCGGGTTCCGCGACACGGTCAACGGCAACTACATCCGGTTCGGATTTGCGCCGACCGGCATCGCCGGACCGCACAGGCTGCCCCCGGCCGGTTCGTCACCCACGTACGTGAGTAACCTGCTCCGGCTCCCCGGGCATGAGCCGGCGGAACTTGTGGACGTCACCGGTCGAACCGCCGCATATCTCAAGCCGGGCGAAAACGAAATCCGCCACCTGGCTCCGGGCGTGTACTACGTGCGCTTCAGGAATCGCGGGACAGAAAAAGTCATAATCCGGCGCTAGGAACCCGAACCGAGCCCGCGCCTGCGGAGTGCCCGTTGGAACCGCAGGTTCACCGCCCGGATGTACTTGTCGCGCGGAACCAGTTCCCGGCTCACCCGTGCCTGTACGTCCGCCGACATCACGCCGTCGCGCACCAGTTGTCCTCCCGCCTCACGCGCGGCCACATACACGTCTTCCACGTCGATGCCGCCCTGTGCCAGCTCGGACAGGGAATTGGCATACGGCCGGAGTAACGCGCCGGCGAACTCGCGCCGCATATTGCGACACGCAGCCCGGACGTGTGTCACGAGCGGGTCGAAGTTGTCGAGTTCGGTGAACCCGGACACGCTCACCAGTACCACCTTGCCGCCTTTGTAACCCTCGCGCCGGTCGTGCCGGCAGTGGTCGTCATGGACCACAAAGAATGGTTGAAGCAGGGGGATGGACCGGTCAAGCAAGGTCTTCATCTGGGCATTCATGCCGTCGACGTACAGGGGTGTCGCGTACACCACGATATCCGACCCCGCAATCCGCTGGAGCAGACCCGCCATCTGGTCGTCCTGGACACAGATGCCCGGCGTCTTCAGCCAGCAGGCGAAACAGCCCAGGCACGGCCGAATGTCGAGCCGCTGCAGGTAAACCAGCTCCACGTCGGCCCCGGCGTCCTTCATCCCCTCAAGCAACGGCTTGAGAACCACGCTCGTCGCCCCGCCCTCCATCCTGGGCGAGCTGTTGAACGCAATCACCTTCAAGCCAGGCATCCTGCCCGCATTCTGACCGGAATACCGGGCTTGTCAAACCGGTCAGCAGGCCGGCCAGGGAAGGGTGATTGTCACGACGCAATCCGCACCGTAAGCAGCAATCCCGTAAGTAGACTTCTGTCGGTCATATCCGGATTCATAGCCCCATGATTGCGCCTCTGCTTGACATT
>CBDUZK010000043.1:0-14616 GCA_965371675.1 uncultured bacterium
AGGATCGGATTCCTCGGCAGACGGCCGGTCCTGTTCTTCTGCATACTGCTAATCCCGCTGGCTTCTGACTGCCTGCCGGCTCACTTGCGGGTTCGCTACCCGACCAAAGAGGAGTTCCTGGCCGGCAAACCGGAACTCTACGAGTACATTGCCGGCCGGCGACCGGGCAAGGTTCTTGACCTCAGTGTCCTTGTGGACCGGATTGACGAGCCGATTCGGATCCAGGCCTACCCGGCAATGGGCTTCCTGTTCGGTGGCCTGGCGACGCCGCTCGGCCCCCAGTATCACCAGTTTGCCCCGAAGTCGATGGCCTATGTGTATCCCTGGGTGAACCAGGTTGCGGCCGAGCTTGCTGATACCACCAGTCGTGTTCTTGCCCTCAATTCCCTGAACGCGCTGGCGCTGCTTGGAGTCAGTCACCTTATCATCGAGCCCAGGCTTGTCACTGTTGAGCAGGAGGGGGTCGAGCACGACGCCCTGCTGGTGAAGGAAGGGATTGACTGGAATACCCGGTTCGTAGAGCCCGAAAGAAAGCCCTGGCTGGTTTGTGGTGCCACGGGGGCAGGTCTGGCGCTGGTAAGCAACACCATCAGGCCGTTCCCGGCTGAGAGTCTGGTGCAGTCGGGTGAGTTCTACGTTGCCGGGGACTGGCGAGAACTCCTTTCCCTGGTGAGAATCGACTCGGGCCGGAAGCGTCTCAGTTTCATTCCGGTCAAGAGCGGGTGCCGGCAGCAGACTCTGCCCGGGTTGCCGACTGTCGAGATTCTTGATTCACGAATTCAGCATCAGAGCGTAGACCTGAAGGTCAGGGCCAGTTGTGACTGCTTCCTCAGGCTCGCTCTGAGCTACTATCCCTGGCTGCAGGTATTCCTGGATGGCGAGGAGGTCAGGTTCTTCGAGACCAAGGCCCATTTCGTGTACCTGAGACTTCCGGTCGGAACCCACACCATTGAAGTCACCGCGAGGCTAACCCCGATTCGGCGCTGGACATTGCTGTTCAGCGTCTTGGTGCTGGTCGCTTGTGTGGCAACCTTTCTTGTACCGGGAAGGCGCAGGCGCTGACCCCGCGTCAGGTCGGGTACAGGTCGGTGCGGCGGTCCTCGATCAGGTGATTGCGGGGGGTGACGTTCTTGTCGTCCGCGGCGGTGGGGTCGATTTCGATGACGTGGAGTTCTTCGGTGTCGATGCCGGCCCGGTAGAGCAGTTTGCCGCCCGGGGCCACAATCTGGCTGCAGCCGGTGAAGGTCATGGCTTTCGTCCCGAGTGTCTCGGTGCCGGTGCGGTTGGCGATAATCCAGAACACGCGGTTCTCGGCGGCCCGGGTCAGGGTCATCCACTGGGCGTAGTCGAGCACGAGGTTGGAGGGGTGGCAGATGAGCTGGGCCCCGTTGAGGGTGAGGGCCCGGGCGGTTTCGGGCGCGAAGTAGTCGAAGCAGACCAGCATGCCGATCCGCACGCCGTCGACTTCGAATACCGGGAACGGTTTGTCGCCCGGGTCGAAGATGTCTTTCTCGTCAAGGAACAGGTGGGTCTTGCGGTAGGTATGACAGTTGCCGTTCCGGGTGATGAGCACCGCGGAGTTGAAGATGCGGTCCCCGGCACGCTCCGCCAGCCCGACCACTAGGCTCAATCCCTGTTCACGGCAGAACCGGGCCATGGTTTGGCAGGACGGGCCGTCCGGCACCGGCTCGGCGTATGCGGCCAGTTCCTCGCGGGATTCGAATCCATACCCGGTCAGGCACAGTTCCGGCAGAACCATGAGGTCGCAGTCAATGCCGGTCAGTGCGCGGTTGACGTGGTCGAGGTTGGCGTCCGGCCGCAGGTGTTCGGGACAGAACTGGAGGAACCCGACTTTCATGGTCTAGGTCCGCGGGCGGAATCCTTCGCCGAGCACTTCGTAGACGTCGGTGATGATGATGAACGCGTGCGGGTCGATTGTGCGCGCGACCTCCCGGGCACGCAGCACTTCGCGTTTCGACATGACGGAGAAGATGACCTGCCGGGGTTTGCCGGAGTGTCCGCCTTCGGCATTGAGCAGGGTGACGCCGCGATTCAGGGTGCTGGTGATGGCGCGGGAGATGCTCGGGGCCGAGTCGGAGATGATGAACATCGCGCGGGTGTAGCTGAGGCCTTCGAGGACCAGGTCGATGGCGCGGCTCTGGAGGTAGAGGCTGAGGAAGCCGTAGAGCGCGAGTTCGAATTGCCCGAAGGAGAAGCCGGCCGCGCCGATGATGGCCGCGTCGACCAGCAGGATCGAGGTGCCGGTCGACAGGTCGGTCCTGCCGGCGATGATCTGGCCGACGATATCCGAGCCGCCGGTCGACCCGCCGCCGCGGAATACGAGCCCGAGGCCGGCACCGAGCATGAGCCCGCCGAAGACGCCGGCGAGGACCGGGTTGCTGGTCGCCGGGCCGAGGGGCAGGCCGTACTGAACCAGGTCGATGAACCCGGACGAAAGGATGATGCCGAGCACGGACTTGATGCCGTAGGACTTGCCCAGTACTTTGACACCGATGATGAACAGCGGGACGTTGATGACCACGATGACCAGCCCGACCGGGGTCCCGAAGAAGTGGTTGAGAATCATGGAGATACCGCCGGCTCCGCCCGGGACGATCTTGTGCGGTATCAGGAAGAGCACATAGGCAAGGGCCATGACGGCCGAACCCGCCACGATCAGCAGGACGTTTCCGACCATGCGGCTGCGACGATTGCGCATGATTGAGTCTACTCTGGCTTGCCGATTCGTCAACCGAACGTGTTGGCGTGATGTAAGTGGTGATTTGGCGAGGAGATACGGCAGTGTCGCAGTGCGCACCAGAATGTCGCACATCCTGAGTTGACGTGGCCCGCTGGGTGGCGTATAATTACTGGTGCAGCGTGCCGAGGGTGTTTTGCAGCCCACCACTGTGATTTCCGACCGCTACGAGATTGTCTCGTTTCTGGGCGGTGGGGAAACTACTGAAGTTTACAGGGTAAAGGACATCATCGCCGACCGGATGCTGGCGATGAAGATCCTGCGTGAGGACGCGGACAAGGAGGCGGAACTCGGGTTGAGCCGGGAGTTCTACCATCTGTCCCGGTTCTCGCACTCGGGCATCATCCTTGCGCTGGACTACGGTACGACCCAGGAGCATCGGCCCTATTTCACGATGGAGTTCTTCGACGGCGTGCCGCTGACGCTCTATTTCCCCAAGGGATACACGCCGGAGCTGGAGGATGTGACTGTTCAAATCCTCCAGGCGCTGGACAGCATTCACGCGCAGGGGCTGATTCATTGTGACCTGAAGCCCCAGAACATCCTGGTCGCCGAAAAGGACGAGAAGCCGGAGGTGAAACTGCTCGACTTCGGGTTCGCCGAGCGGCTGAATCTGTCCGAGGACATCGAGCCGCGCGGCACGCTCGGCTACGTCGCACCGGAGGTGTTCAAGGGAACGGACGCCGATGCCCGGGCCGACCTGTACTCGCTCGGGATGGTGTTGTACGAGACGGTCACCGGCACCGGTCCATCCGGCGAGCAGAACCTGCGGGCCTGGCTAAAGAAGCAGTACTACTCCGAGTTCCAGTCGCCGCGCAAGTTTGACGAGAACATCCCGCAGAAGTTCGAGGCGGTGTTGTTGTCTCTGATTCACAAGAACCCGGACCGTCGCCCGCGCTCGGCCGCCACGGTGATCGAGACGTTGTCCGGCGTGCAGGAACAGCCGTCCGGTCCCCGCAAGTACCTGATGGCGCCGGGATTTGTCGGCCGGCAGGAGTATCTCAACCAGTTGCGGGACGTGCTGCATGCGGGCGAGCAGGGCAAGTCACACATCGTCTGTATCTCGGGCGAGCGGGGCGTGGGCAAGAGCCGGTTGATGTCCGAGTTCAAGTTCATGGGCCAACTCGAAGGATCGACCATTTTCTCGTTCGAGCCGGCGTCACTCGGTGCACGGCCGCAATCACTGGTCGAGACCGTTCTTGGCTACCTGCGGGTGTACGCGCGGACGGACCTGCCCGTTGCCGACGATAGCGGGCGGGTCGGAATCAGCGAGGAAGGCAAGTACCGGCTGTTCGAGATTGTGACCCAGCGACTCAAGGACCTGGCTGCGTCGCACCGCGTCGAGCACAGCCTGGTGTTGATTGTCGACGACTTCGAGATGTTCGACCCGACCAGTCTTGAATTCCTGCGCTACTTGGGTTTCAGTCTCGGCACCGACCGCATCACCGTGCTCGTCTGCGGGCTGAACGAGAAGCGGTTCCTGGACCTGGTGAACGAGTTCGAGCGGACCGGCCGTTCGCTACATGTCGCCCTGCCGGCGATGGACCGCGAAGAGGCGTGGGGACTGGTTGGTTCGTTGCTGGGCGAGGTCGCCGAGACCGACGCGCTGACCGACTGGCTGCTCGCGGCCACGGGCGGCAACACGCTGTTCGCAATCGAGACGATTCACGCCCTGATTGACGGCAAGGTGCTCGTCATGCGGTACGGGCACTGGTCGGTGGACCTGGACGCGTTGAACGTGTACCGGCCGCCGGATACGGTCACCGATGTCGTCCAGCGCCGGCTCGACAACCTCTGCGAAGAGGAAATGGAGATACTGGAGATCGGGGCCGCATCAGGCGGGCCGTTTGCACTCGAGTTCCTGCGCGCGGTGCTGAGCTACGACGAGAAGGTACTGTTCAATTCAATCGGCAGGCTGAAAGCGCTCGGGTTGTTGCGGACCTTCGCCGGCGAGGGCAGCGCGTCGTTCATACTGTCCAGCAAGATACTCGAGGCGGTCATCACCGAACGGCTGTCGGTCAGGCAGCGGCGTGAGAACCATCGCCGGGTCGCGCTGGCGCTGGAGTTGCTCTACCCGGAGAAGCAGGACAAGCTGATTTTCGACCTGGCGCACCACTACGCGCAGGCCGGGATTGCGGACCGGGCATACGTCTATTCGACCCGGGCCGGCAAACGGGCGCAGGACTACCAGTTGTCCGAGCAGGCGCTCGGCTTCTACGAGACCGCGCTTGCGCTTTCGTCCAAGATCGCCCCGCCGAGAGAGCGGATCGAGTTGATCGAGACGGTCGGTGAGCTGCGGGAGGTAACCGGCAAGTTCGCCGAGGCGATCGACATCTACACGCAGGGCATGAGCATCATCGTGTCCGACAAGGAGCTGTCCAAGCGGAAGGACCTGCTGGCGCGGTTCCTGCGCAAACTCGGCATGGTGTACCAGAAACTGGGGCGGAACGACGAAGGGCTGAACTACTTCAACCAGGCGCTGCTGATGCATCCGGACAAGACGTCGGCCGACTACATCAACATCATGGATGACCTCGGCTGGTCGTACTGCTCGGAACGCGCCTTCGACAAGGCCGAAGACCTGCTGACCCAGGCTCTGCAACTGGCCGATAAGCTCAAGAAGACCGACCCCGACGCGCACAACCGGATGACTGCCCGCACGCTGTACTACTTCGCGGTGCTGAGCTGGTCGCGCTACGATTTCGTCCTCGCATTGCAGCTTGCCGAGCGCAGCCTCGGCGTGTACGAAAGCAGCCGGGACGACCACAATGTCGGCAAGGTGAGTCAGTTCATCGCGACCCTGTGGTGGCAGCGGGGTGAACTCGACAAGGCCAAGGGATATTACCAGAGATACCTACCCGCCCAGCGTAAGAACGCGGACGTGTATTTCCTCCTGCGGACCCTGCAGGGTCTCGGGTTGATCGGTCAGGACGAAGGTGAGTGGGTTCATGCCGGCGACTATTTCGAGGAAGCGCTCAAGATTGCCGAACGGATCGGCGACACCCCGGCGATTGTGGCTCTGAACAGCAACCTCGGCACCATCTGTGACGAGCGGGGCGAGTGGGAAACGGCTTTGTTCCACCTGGACCGCGCGGTGGACCTGCAGCAGCGCAGCGAACTGATCACCGATACCCAGCGCGCCACTGTGCTGGGCAACAAGGCACGGATTCGCGGCCGGATGGGTTACATCGAAGAGGCGGAACTGATGCTCTCCGAAGCGATCAAGCTGACGGAGCATATGCGGAGTCCGGAACTCGCCTTCTATCTGCCCCTGTACCAGGCCGAGATTGCGCTGCAGGCCGAGAAGCACGATGTCGTCCGCCAGCGCCTGGTCCGGGCGGCACAGGTGGTCCGGCGCGAGCATGACTGGCGGCGGCAGGCGATGTTCCATGCCTTGGTGAGCCAGTTCCGACTGGTGGAGGGCGATTTCCCGAGAGCCCACGCATCCGCAGCGCGGTCGCTTGTGTACCTGAAGGATCACCCGTCGTCCAAGGAACACGCGGTTGCACTCCGGTGTTCCGGGCTGGCCAAGTGTTTCGTGGACAAGTACGAACCGGGAATCCAGCAAATCGGCCGGAGCATCGAACTGCTGAACGGGGCCGGGTCCCTGTACGAGCTGGGACTGTCGCTCCAAGCGTCGGCACAGGCTCTTACCCGGCAGAACCGGAGTGAGCAGACGGTCGATCTGCGGATGCCGATGTCGTTCCGGCCGGTGCCGGCCCAGGTGCTGAGCGACGCACTTGGCAACCTGAAGAAGGCCGAGGAGATATTCCAGAGACTGGGCGCGCGTTTCGACCTACAACGGACCGAGGAACTCACCGAAACACTCACGCAGGTATCGGCCACGATGCAGCTCAAGACGCGCGAGCGGAGCGAATACCTGAAGGTGTTCTACCGTCTGAGCGAACTGATGAGTCTCGACCTCGACAAGGAAGACTTCGCCGAGCGGGTACTCGACCTTGTGGTTGAGGTTACCCGGGCCGAGCGCGGAGTGCTGTTCCTCGTGCAGGGCAACAAGTTGATACCGGCCGCCGTCCGCAGCGTCGATGATGCCACGGTTGAAGACGCCCGGGCGGTATCGCGGTCCGTGCTGCGTAAGGTCAAGCGTCGAGGCGAACTGATCTTCAGCGCCGACGCGCTGTCCGACCCGCGGTTCTCGAACGCGAACAGCGTGATACTCAACAAGATCCGATCGCTCCTGTGTGCCCCGCTCAGGTCCGAGAACAAGGTAGTCGGCACGCTCTACCTGGACAGCCACATCACCGCCCACCTGTTCCTGGAAGAAGACAAGAATCTCCTGATGTCGGTTGCCAACCTGCTGGGTGCGACCATCGACAAGTCGATTGCGTTTCAGCGCCTGCAGGAAGAGATGGCGAACATGCGTGAGGACATCCTGGTCGACGCGGCGACCGGGTTCTTCTTGGGGCGGTCCAAGGCGATTTGCGAGGTGTACAAGGTGATCGACCAGATTGCCGGCACGGATTGTACCGTGCTCCTGACCGGTGAGACCGGGACCGGCAAAGGGGTGCTGGCACAACTGATCCACTCGAAGAGCGATCGCAAAGACAAGGATTTCGTCACGATCAACTGCGGGGCGATGCCGGAGTCACTGCTCGAGTCAGAGCTGTTCGGCCACGCCCGGGGTTCGTTTACCGGCGCGATCAAAGACAAGATCGGTCTGTTCGAGCGAGCCCAGAATGGGACCGCTTTTCTGGACGAGGTTACCAATACGACGTTCAACACACAGGGCCATCTGCTGCAGGTGCTTGAGGAAAAGACGATCCGGCGAGTCGGGGAGACCGACACGCGCCGGGTGGACGTGCGGATGATCTGCGCCACGAACCTGGACCTGCCGACCGAGGTAGCGGCCCGGCGACTCCGGGAAGACCTGTACTACAGAATGAACGTTGTCGCAATCGAGGTGCCGCCGTTGCGTGAACGGGCATCCGATATCCCGCACCTGGCGACGTTCTTCATGAAGCGGTACGCCCGGAAACTGAACAAGCCGATTACCGGGTTCGAGGAGGCGGTGATGAAGGCCTTTGTTTCGTACCGGTGGCCGGGGAACGTAAGAGAACTCCAGAACGTGATTGAGCGGGCGGCAATCATGACCCAGAAGCGCCGCATCACGTTTGATGATCTGGGTGGAGCTTTTTCCGATGTGGCGGTGGAGCCTGAAGTCGTGTCAGTCAGGAAGCGACCGGTTTTCGACCGGGAACAGGTGGTGAATGCCCTGCATGAGACCAATGGCAACGTGACCCGGGCAGCCGAGTTGCTATCCACGCATCGCCGCCAGTTACAGCGCCTGATGAAGCGGTACGCGATTGACAAATCCAACCTGAGCTAGTTCCGGTCGCACGTAACGCCCGCTTCTGTAACCGGCGCAATGGAAGGTACTTATGCCCGTTTTAGATCTGTGTGTGCGACAAAACCGAGTGCAAGTACTTATGTCGCAAGGTGCGACATTTCCGTAAGTATCTACTAATGTGTGCTTTAAGCTGATGAGCGGATGAGGCACCAACCGTGCACTATATCTCACCGCTACTCACACAGAGAGAGGAGTTTCGTATGCGCAAAAAGGAGACCAATGTCGTGAAAAGACTGATTCTCGTACTGTTCCTGACATGCTTTGCCGCCACGGCGTTTGGCCAGGACGGCATTCCGAGTCCGCCGACGCCGGTGCCGATTCCGGGCGAAGGCATGTTGATCCTGGTGGACGGTGAGCTGGACGGCATTCCGAGTCCGCCGACCCCGGTACCGATTCCGGGCGAAGGCGCGTTGATCTTGGTGGATGGTGAACTGGACGGTATTCCGAGCCCGCCGACCCCGGTACCGATTCCGGGCGAAGGCGCTTGAGTCGGTTCGAAGCGTTTCTGACTGACTGATCTGACCGAGCCGAGCAGGCCGGCCGGGCCATCGGGACCAGCCGGCCTGTTTCATGTTCGACCGGGTTGCGTTGACGCGTCCGGCCCTCATCGTATAATCGTCCCCATGGCGGCTACTGCTACGAACCGAAAGGCACTTCGTGATTACCATATCATCGAGAAGCTCGAGGTCGGCATCGAGCTGGCCGGGACCGAGGTCAAGTCGCTCCGTGCCGGGCAGGTGTCGCTTGACGAGGGGTTCGCCCGGGTCGAGCGGAACGAAGTGTTCCTGTACGGGGTCCATATCGCGCCCTACGAGCAGGGCAACATCCACAACCGGGACCCGCGGCGGCCGCGCAAGCTCCTGCTGCACAGGCATGAAATCCGGCGCCTGTTCGGTAAGTCCACGTTGCGGGGTTTGACGCTCGTGCCGCTGCGTATCTACTTCAACAAGCGGGGCCTTGCGAAAGTGGAGCTGGCGCTGTGTCGCGGCAAGAAACTCTACGACCGGCGTGACGAACTGCGCAAACGCGCGATGGAACGGGACGAGCGGCTCACGCGTCCATAACTTGAGATGATTCTACGACAATGCCGGAACCTGCTGGTTGGAGCGCTGCTGCTGGCGATGCCGGCGATGGCGAACCGGACCCTGAACATTGCGGGCGCGCCGCTCGACGTGCGCAACGCGGCCGGGGTGGAATACGTGCCGCTCTCGCAATTGATGGAGGCGTTCGGCGGCCGGTCCTGGCGCGTCAACAGTCGGTTTGTCGCGGTCCTGCCCGGTGACTCGTTGACGCCGGAGGCCGAGTACGTATTCTGGGCGGACAGCACGATCGTGCGCGGCGCGGAACGGGAGGTCGGGATGCCGTTCGCGCCGATCCTGGACGACGACCAGCTCTGGGTTCCGGTGCTGGCACTGGCCGACATCTTCCCGGACCTGACGACCGCGGTGCCGTTGCTGCGGCTGCTCGACGTCGGCGAATCGGGCGACACAGTGCTGGTGCGGTTCGGGACCGCGTCCGCCGAGCCGGTCACGTGGCACGGTGAAGTCCGGTCAACCCTGGAGTACCGCCTGGTCCTGGGTGCGCAGTGCGACACGGTTACGCGCGAGCAGATGGCGTTGATACCGATCCTGGCGACGAACGGCCTGATCCAGTCGACGCGGCTGGAAAGCGGGGCCGGAACCGTCCTGCACCTGATGTTCCGCAAGCCGGCGACCGCGCGCACGGACGAAGACTCGGCCGGCATCGTGGTCCGCGTCTGGCCCCGGCCGGAGCGGAAAGTCCAGCGGCTCGTGCTGGACGCCGGCCACGGCGGCAAAGACCCGGGTGCGGTCGGCCGACTCGGTACGCTTGAGAAGGAAGTCGTGCTCGACGTGTCGAAGCTGGTCAAGACGAAACTCGAGAGCCACGGGTTCGAGGTGCTGATGACCCGGGTCCGGGATGAGCATGTCCCGCTGGTCCGGCGGTCCCAGTTCGCGCTGGAGCAGAAGGCGGACCTGTTCATATCAATCCACGCCAATGCTTCGCCCAACCGTTCCGCGTGCGGCATGGAAACCTACTTCCTGTCCGAGGCGAAGACCGACTGGGAGCGGGCGGTTGCGGCGCGCGAGAACGCGGCGCTCGACCTGGACACCCCGGATTCAATACCGCTCGGTGACGAGCTGGAACTGATTCTCACCGACCTGGCCCAGAACGAATACCTGACCGAATCGAGCGAACTGGCGGCCCGGATCCAGGAACGAACCTGGCCGTGCGCCCGGATCAAGGACCGGGGCGTGCGCCAGGCCAACTTCTACGTCCTGCGTCAGAACTACATGCCCGCGGTCCTGGTCGAGTGCGGCTTCCTGTCCAACGCGAGTGAAGAAAAGCTGCTCCGCAGCCCGAAGCACCGCGAGCGGATTGCGGAAGGCGTCTGTGCCGGCATCGTGGAGTTCGTCAAAGCATATGAACAACGCATCAACGGGAGCTGATTCGAACGCGGCAATCGGGGTGTTCGACTCCGGCATCGGCGGGCTGACCGTCGTGCGGGCGCTGCGCGAGCGCCTGCCGGGCGAGAGCATAATCTACTTCGGGGACCCGGCCCGGTTCCCCTACGGCAGCAAGTCGGCCGAGACAATCCTGCGGTTCGCGGTCGAAGACGCCGAATTCCTGCTCAGCCGGGGCGTGAAGATGATTGTCGTGGCGTGCCACTCGGCCTCCTCGGTCGCGCTGCCCGAGCTGGAGCGCCGACTTCGTGTGCCGGTGCTGGGCGTCATCGAACCGGGCGCCCGGGCTTTGGTCGAGGCGACGCAGCGGCGGCGGGTCGCCGTAATCGGGACGCGCGCGACAATCGCTTCGGCCGCGTACGAACGGGCAATCAGGGCCCGGCGGCCCGACATCGAAATCCTGGCCAAGCCGACCCCGCTGTTCGTGGCCCTGGCCGAGGAAGGATGGCTCGACGGCGACATCACGACCACGATCGTGCACCGCTACCTCGACGACATGGTGCGCGAGGGGGTCGACGCGCTCCTGCTCGGCTGCACCCATTTCCCGCTGCTGGCGCCGGCAATCGCGGCCGCGCTCGGGCCGGGCGTGAAGCTGATCGACTCGTCCCGGGAAACGGCGGCCGAGGCGGCGGCGGTGCTCGAACGCGAGAACCTGCTCAATACCGGCGGGCCGGTCCGGCACCGGTTCTACCTCTCCGACCTCAGCCCGAACTTCGAACGGGTCGGCGCCCGGTTCCTGGGAACCCAGCTCGGCGACGTGGTGCGGGCGTCGGTCGGAGGTGCGGCATGAGACCGGACGGGCGCGCGCCCGACGAACTGCGGCCGGTGGAACTGCGGACCAGCTATCTGGCGCACGCCGAAGGGTCGTGCCTGGCGGTCTGCGGCGATACCAGGGTGCTCTGCGCGGCTTCGGTCGAAACGCGGGTGCCCTCGTTCCTGGTCGGGACCGGCCAGGGCTGGGTCACGGCCGAGTACGCGCTCCTGCCCCGGTCCACCCACACGCGGACCTCGCGTGAGACCGGGCAGCCGCGCGCCCGGAGCCAGGAAATCAAGCGGTTCATCGGCCGCTCGCTGCGGGCGGTGTGCGACCGGTCGGCGCTCGGCGAGCGGCAGATTATCGTGGACTGCGACGTCATCCAGGCCGACGGCGGGACGCGGACCCTTGCCCTGACCGGCGGGATGGTGGCCCTGCGCCAGGCGGTGCAGCTACTGCTGGACCGCGGCGAAATCGACCGGGACCCGATTATCGAATTCGTCGCGGCGACCAGCGTCGGCAAGGTCGACGGCGAATTGCGGCTCGACCTTATCTACGAAGAAGACTCGCGCGCCGACATGGACATGAACCTCGCCCTGACCGAGAGCGGCCGGATTATCGAAATCCAGGCCACGGCCGAAGGCATGCCGTTCACGTTCGACGAACTGGGCCGGCTGTATACACTCGCGGCGGGCGCAATCGAACGGCTGGTCGAACTCCAGAAGACGGCCCTGGCGGGCGGGGGCTAGCCAAGCCCGCCCGGGTTTCTCCCATCGAAACCAAAGACACCGGCGAGCAGGTCAAGAAGTTCCACCGGGTCGCGTCCGGTCGGCTCTGGGGCAAAAGGCTCGACCAGTACCTGGTCCTGTCCGGCCTCGGTGTGTCGCGGTCCCGGGCCGCGCGGCTGATTGAAGACGGGCGGGTACTGGTGAACGGGGCGGCCGCCAAACCCGCGTACCGCATCAAACCAGGCGATGAAATCAGCGCCGAAATCGAGGCCCGGCACGAAATCACAATCGAGCCCCAGCCGATGGACCTCAACATCGCCTACGAAGACGACGACATCCTCGTACTCGACAAACAGGCCGGGATCGTCGTCCACCCGGCGCGCGGCAACCGGAGCGGCACGCTCGTCAACGGCCTGCTCCACCACTGCCGGGACCTGCCGATGCGGTACGATTCGACGGTGCGCCCGGGCGTGGTGCACCGGCTCGACAAGAACACCACCGGCCTGCTGATGTTCGCCAAGACCGACGAGGCGCTGACCAACCTCGGACGGCAGATCCAGCAGCGCACGGTCGTCCGCGAATACGCGGCCTTCGCCTGGCACGACTTCGAGCTTGACGAAGGGACGATTGAAGCGCCAATCGGGCGGCACGTCATCGACCGGACCCGGATGGCGGTGACACCGTTCGCGGCCAAGCACGCCGTCACCAACTACGTCGTGTTCCGCCGGTACAACGTCTGTACCTACCTGAAACTGCGACTCAAGACCGGCCGGACCCACCAGATTCGCGTGCACATGCAGCACCTCGACCACCCGATTGTCGGCGACCCGGAATACGGCGGCCGGAGCCCGCGGCTGGTCCGGCATCGACAGCACGTGGTGATGTACGAACACATGATGAGCATCATCAAGCGCCAGGCCCTGCACGCGGCCCGGCTCGGGTTCCGCCACCCGCGCACGAACAAGTACATCGAGTTCTCATCGGCCCTGCCCGAGGACATGGAAAAGCTTCTGTTCTACCTCGAACAGACCGTGCACCGCAGCCCGGATAATCTCAACACTTGACCTCGGCCCTGATTGCGGTTATTGATTGGGTGATGCGAATCCCGAACCGGCGCAGGATACTGGTCGGTATGGCCGCGATGCTGGCGTTCGGGTTCCTTGCCTGTCCGTCCGACCCGCATGCCAAGACCTGGTTGCCCGCGCTCGACCCGCCGGAATGGCGGGACGGTGAGACCGCCGTCTACCACGTCTTCCGCAACGACTCGGTGCTGTTCAAGACGCGCACGGTGCTCCGGTTCGACGAAGAACTGCTGGCGGCCGGGCCGCAGGGCCAGCCGGTCGCGGTGCCGACCGCGGTGGTCACAGTCACAATCGAACCGGTCCAGGCGCCGACCTACTTCGTCGACTCCACCGTCGCGGTATTCACGCGCGACAGCTTCATGCCGCTACGCTCGTTCCGCGACCTTGAAACCGACCTCGCCTCGTTCAGCATCGACGCACGCTACGAGCCGGGCCGGGTGGACATCCGCAAGCAGACCATTGACGGCACCGAAGAGAAGACCCTGCGGCTGGCGGCCTATACTTACGAATCCGAGATGCTGTGGTTCCTGATGCGGGCAGTACCGCCGGACCCGAGCATGCACTTCCAGGTCAAGACGGTCGCGCCAATCAACTACCGGGTTCGCCCGGTCGACATCACCGTGCTCGGTAGCAAGCTGGTTCCGACCGCACTCGGCAACATCATGTGCCGCGAGTTCGCGGTCAAGACCGGGGCCAGGGAAGTACGGTTCTGGTACGAACTCGAACAGCCGCGCCGGCTCATCGGCATGATTGACCCGGTCAACCGGACCACGATGCTGATTGTGGATTACGTGCCGGCCGGAACGGACACGCTCCAGGTCCGCGTTCCCTGAGACAATAGCGACGGGCAGGGGTTGTGGCGAAACCCGGGACTGTACCAGCAAGGGACTGTCCCAGTGGTTTCGTTTCATCCGCGTTCCTACACGCTTGAGACTGCCACAACGTCCTGCGCCCGCTTCGCAGTGACTGGTTTGTGTGGCTTCCTCCTGTCATTGCGAGGAGGCCGAAGGCCGACGTGGCAATTTCATTCGTCACTCGCAACTCAACACTTAACGTTCCCATCTATGGTTTGCGTCTGACCTCGGAAGACCCCGAAATACGGCAATGATTCCTGGTTCTTTGGCACCGGATTTCCTTCGACCCAATGATAACATATGTTATCATGGAGCGTAATCGCGTCGCTCGGCTAAGTTATTTACCTGTCATTCGTTACCCGGATTCTGAATTTACCCCCTCCTGCACCCCGGGGATACCCCCCGGGATAGCCCCCAAGGTAACCTTCCTGGCGGCCAGGATGACGGTTATTCAGGTCGCTATCCTGGTGACTTACATGGTGACCAGCCCGGTGACCAGCCTGACAGCCAGCCTGGTGACCTGGACGGCGCTCCGGCTGGTCGTCCGGCCAGCCGGAGCGGTAACGGCTGCGCGGGCCACTATCCCGAC
>CBDUZK010000044.1:0-14051 GCA_965371675.1 uncultured bacterium
ATAGACGCCGACGACCAACCATGAGATGCAGGCTAGTTTTCGGACAAGCTCCATAATACTAATTATTGACTTCGGGAATCCCGTCGGGCACATTGCCTAACTCCCACCCATCCGACTCCGTTCGCCTTCTTCCTCCACTTGTCTTCCCGGCCAATTTGCAGACATTATGGCACACAACTTCCGTTGATGCCCCCACCCCCTACTGCATTCCCGGGGCGGCCCCGGGAGCGGCCCCCCTAGCGGCCCCGGGAGCGGCTCCCCTAACCACTGGGGTAGCGGCCCCCCTAGCCGCTCCGGGAGCAGCCCCCCTAACCGCTGGGGTAGCGGCCCCCCTAGCCGTTGGGGGGACGGCTGGGGTAACCGCCCCGGTAGCGGCCCCCCTAGCCGCCCCGGGGACGGCCCCGGGGACGGTTGGGGGGATAGCCCGGGGATACCCCCGGGGAGAGCCCCGACGACGAAGGTGTCAATCCAAATAAGGCATTGAGTTGTCGGGCGTTAGGGGAAATGACCCGCCAGTTTATTTGTTCAACCATATGAATAGTCAACAGAATGTACTATTCGGGCCGGGAGCCGGTCGGGAACACAATCCGAATTCCTGCCCGCCGCTGGTTCGCTGACCCTTGACCCGCCTATGCGGCGTTCCATACCGGGCTGTTGGTCTTGATTGTGGTCAGGTTTGGTTTCGTCTCACGCGCGCGGCGTGGCTGCGCTCCTTGACTTCTCCGACCGACAATCGATAATCCGACCGGTGAACTGCGACAGTCCTGAGCAAACCACTCCTGAGCCGCCGGCTGTTCTTCCCGGAGAAGAGACGCCGACCGGCTGTTTCCCGGAAGAAACTCCCCCGAGACAATCTCTTCCCGTTCGGCTGGAGGAATGGCTCGACCGCCATTTCACGCTGCTTGCCGTCGTGCTTGTCCTGGGTGGAACGCTCGCCCGGTTGCTTGCCGCCATCCCGGGATACCTGAACCCGGATGAAATACTGCACGTGATGGTGTCGAGCGGCTCGTCGTTCGCCGATACCTACCAGCGGACGACCGGGATCGGCAATCCACACCCGCCGTTGTATTACCTGGTGCTGTATGGCTGGCAGTTGCTCGGGCGAGGCGAGCTGTGGCTGCGGTTGCCGACGGTACTGGCTTCGGGCGGAATGCTGTGGTTCGCGTTCCAGTGGCTGCGGTTGGCCTGTGGCCGGGCGGCCGCGCTCGCCGGGCTGATCATGCTGGCGTTCGCGCCCGAGATGATCCGGCTCGGCGCGCAGGTCCGGGAGTACGGCCTGCTGCTGTTTCTCGTGGCGGCAGCGTTGTACCTGCTTGAACGCGGGCTGCGCCGCCGGTCGGCAATCGACCTGTTGCTGTACGGTGGGATGCTGTGCCTTGCGGCTGCGACCCACTACTCGGCTTTCTGGCTTGCATTGGGCCTGGCGGTGTACGGGCTCGTGCGCCTCGTCCGGGAGCGAATGCCGGTCCGGGTCACGTTCTCCTGGTTTGCCGGCCAGGCATGCGTGGCCGGGCTCGGTGCGGCATTCGTCTTGACCCACATCACACGGCTCGTCAGCACCCGGCTGGGCGAGGTGAAGTTCGGGTACTTGGCGGATTTCTATTTCCGGGCGGGTGAAAACAACCTGTTCTGGTTTCCGATCGAGCGCGCGGCTTCCCTGTTCCAGTACCTGTTCTCCTCCCCGGTCGTCGGTGTGCTGATGCTGGTGTTGTTCGGTGCGGGGTTGATTCTGCTGGCTTCCGGAGTTTCGGATAGAAACGGCATTGTAGCCCGTAAGCGTGCCACGATTCTGCTGTTCGTGTTGCCGCTGATCGCTGGATGCGTGGCGGCATTCGCCGGGGTATACCCGTTCGGTGGGTCGAGGCACTCGCTATACCTGGTGCTGTTCGTGGTCGGCGGGATTGCGGTGTCGATGGCGTGGTCCGCGCGAGGGAAGCTGCTCGTGTTGCTCGCGGCTGCGGTGGTGTTGGTGCCGGTCTGGAACCTGTGGTTCCAGCCGCCATCGCAGTACATCGCCCCGAAGAATCAACGAAGGGAACTGATGTCGGAGGCGATGGACTACATTCGGGAGCTGGTTCCGCCCGGCGGTATGGTGTTTATGGATTACCAGACCGAGGTGATGCTGCGACATTACCTGTGCGGGCTGCGGGATAAGCCCAGGCGAGCGCCCGACGACTCGGTGTTCGTGGTAACTCCGTGTCACGACCTGCGGATGGTGCGTCCTGCGAAGTCGCGGGTGAACTGGAACTTGGAGGCGCGGCAGTTCGGCGGGATGTTCCGGGAGGTGTGGCGGGAACTGGGTTTGGCAATGGGAGACACCGTGACCGTGGTGGATATGGGTTGGGGCTGGAACCTTGCCCCGGCGCTGGACTGGCTGTACAAGGCGGACTATCCGAACCTGCGGCGGTTCGGGGATGTGCTCTCGGTGTTCCAGGTCGTGGTGGGGTCGGAGCCGGCGGTGCCGGAGGTCGGTGCCGCCCTGGAATCAGTTGTCCGGCAATGCCTGGACCGGAGGAGCCTTGTGAATGCAGGGTTCCAGGCCGCGTTCTGGCCCACGGACCACTTCAGTGACTCGACCGGGTTCCTGCTGGCCCCGCTGGCGGACGAGGGTCTGTCGTATGCGACGATGCGCGGTGCGGCGGAGCGCCGGGAACGACACTTCAGTACGTTCCTGCCCGCGCTGGCATTCTGGGTGCGGAGTTCCGCTGAGCGACACCCGGGGTTCATGCGGTTGATGGATGGTATGGAGAACTACGCAACTGCGGGGTACAGGTTCGTACTTGTTCTGGCCGACCCGGAGAGCCTGGCCGCAGTGTACGTAGTCACGACGGATGTCGTTCCGCGCGAAGACCACCCGGACGAGCCATGAGCGAACGCAAACCGACGGGCTGGGTAGAACAACACGCGGCGGCGCTGGTGCTTGGCCTGGTCGGGGTCGGATTGGGGCTGCGGGTGCTGGTCGCGGCCCCGACATTCCTCAACCCGGACGAGGTGTTGAACTTCATCTCGGCGGACCAGTCGACACTGGCCGGTGCGATCCAGTACGGGATGTTCAACCCTCATCCGCCGCTCTACTACATGCTGCTCTGGTTCTGGAGGTTCCTCGGCCAATCCGATCTGATGCTGCGGGTGCCCTCGATACTGGCCGGGGTTGCGGCAATCTGGTTCACCTGGAAGTGGCTGAGCGAGCTGGTCGGCCGGCGTGCCGGGGTAATCGGGGCCGCGCTGATGGCGCTTGCACCCGAGATGATTGCGCTGTCGGCCGAGATGCGTTCGTACATATTCCAGGTCCTGCTGCTGGTGGCCGCGTTGTGGTTGCTCGAACGGTCAATCCGTCGGCGCTCGATAGCTTCCATGCTGCTGTTCGGCCTGGTGCTGTGCACGGCTGTCCTGAATCACTATTCTGCCTTTATCATTGCCGCCATCCTCGGGGTGTACGCGGTCTTCCGGCTCGCGCGACGACGGCCGGGCCTGCGCGTCGTGGCAGCGTGGGCGGTCGGGCAGGCGGCGACGCTGGGGCTGAGCCTGCTGCTGTTCTTCACACATATCACGAAGCTGCGTGGAAGCGGGATGGAACTGAACGCCAGGACCCACTGGCTGGCCGAATCCTACTTCCGGGCCGGCACCGACAGCATCCTGTTTTTCCCGCTGCGCCAGACCTATGCCGTGTTCAAGTACCTGTTTTCGTCCCCGGTCGCCGGCATCCTCGGACTGGCCTTGGTGCTTGCCGCGGTCGTTGTGGTCCTCGCACGGCGCGATGCAGCGGTCAGCAGCCGACGATGGGATATCCTGGTGTTGCTGGTGTTGCCTTTCGCGGCCGTGTGCGGGACCGCAATGGCGGGTCTGCATCCCTACGGCTGGAGCAGGCATTCGTTCTTCCTGTTCGTGTTCGCCGCGGCCGGGGTTGCATACGTGCTGGCGACTGCCGGTGACACAATCCGAATGTCGAGGACGAGATTCGCGTATGTCTCCGGCGGGGTCATGACATTGGTTCTGGTACTGGTGCTGGCGGTGCCGTGGAACCTGACCGCCCGCCCGGCCGGGCAACAGTATCTGCCGCCGGAGGAGCGGCGCCGGGAGTTGATTGAGCAGGCGGCGGACTACGTCCGCGAGATAGCTCCGGGCTGCCGGCTTGTGTTCGCGGACCAGCAGTCGCGCGTACTGCTGCAACGCTACCTGTGCCGTCACAAAGGCGAGACAGACTGGGGAGAACGATACGTGGAGTACCGCTGCGCGGAACGCCTCATCGTACAGCCCCAGGGGGTGTGGATGATGAGCGCAGACGAGTTCCCGGGACGATTCGAACAGCTCGGTGTGGACTACGGCTTACGGCCGGGTGAGCAGGTATGTGTGGTGTTTGCCGGTTGGGGCTGGAACCCGGTGCACGAATTGCGCGAGAGCAAGACTGTGGTGTACCCGGGGACCCGGTTGTTCGGGCCGCGGGTTGCGGTGTTTGTGGCTACTGTAGTCGGGAACTCGCTTGAGCGGCTGGCCCAGCGGGTGGCAGCATCAGCAGGCCGGCGTTTCCGGTTGGTGCTCTGGCCGGCGCAGTACGCGGTCGGCCGCGATTCCGGCCCGGTGCAGGACCTGGACGTGGACATGATTACCTATGCGCGGGCGTTCGCCGATTTCCAGACCGGCCGCCGGGATTTCGACCAGAGTCTGCCGATACTGGTGTTCTGGCTTCGGGAACCGGTGGAGCCGTACCCTCCGGGGATGGCGCGGATGAGTTCCGGTGAGAGCTATGTCGCCGAGGGGTACAGTTTCACATTGCTCGGGCAGGATTCGAGCGGTGTGGTGCTGGCCTATGCGATTGACCGGGCCGGGCCCGAGTAGGCTTCCCGTCGTGCGCTACGTCGGCAACATCTTCCGCCCCCCGTCCGAGGCGCGGTCGCTGCTGGTCCAGGCAACGATTGGTTGCTCGCACAACCGGTGCACGTTCTGCGCGATGTACCGGGACAAGAAGTTCCGGGTGCGGAAACTGGAGCATGTACTGGAAGACGTGGACCTTGCGCTGGAGCAGTATGGAGTCGGAGTGCGCCGGGCGTTCATCTGCGACGGGGACGCGCTGATGCTCCCGAACCGATACCTGGTGGCCGTGCTGGAGCGGCTGGCGGACCGGTTCCCGGACCTGCAACGGGTCGGCATCTACGCCAACGCCCGGGACCTGTTGCGCAAGTCGGACGCGGAGCTGGCGGAGCTGGTCGGGCACCGGCTGAGCCTTTTCTACCTGGGGTTGGAGTCCGGGTCGGACCGAATCCTGTCGTGGATCGACAAGGGCGCGACCGCGCGGCAGATGGTGGACGCGGTGCGCAAAGGGATGGACGCCGGCATGAAGTCGTCGGTCATCTACCTGCTCGGGCTGGGCGGGCGGAAACTGTGGAAAGAGAGCGCAGTCGAATCGGCGCGGGCTGTATCGGAGATGAATCCCAACTACATTTCCGCCCTCACTGTGACCGTTATTCCGGGTACACCACTCGCGCGAGCCCTGGATTCGGGTGAGTTCGAGTTGCCGGCCCCGGAGGAACTGGTGTTGGAGCTGAAGCTCTTCCTCGAGCATGTTGACGTGAAGGCGACCGTGTTCCGGTCGAACCACGCCTCCAACTACGTCCCGTTGGCCGGGCGTCTGCCGCGGGATCGCGACCGGCTGGTCGCCGAGTTGGAAGACGCCATCGCGCAGCACCGATTCAAACCGGAGTTCATGCGCGGGTTATAGCCCTAGGTTGCCAGCGGTCAGCGGCCGGACAGGCGCAGCAGGTGTACGATTGCCAGGGGTAGTTGTACCGTCATGCTCCAGGCCAGCGCGACTCGGAGTCCCAGCGTCGGGGCCGCGGCCAGCAGGAGCAAGGGATAGAGCAACAGGTAATAGCGTTCGTAGACCAGCGGTCCACCAAGAGCGAACATCGCGGCGAGGACAATGGCAGACAGGGCTATGGCCGCGCGCGGAGGACTGCTGCTTTTCAGTCCGAGTATGATTTCCACGAACCAGGCCGCGCCCGCTGTACCGAGCATTGCAGCCGCAATCCGCATCAGCGGTTCGGGCAGCAGTGCCAGTAGTGCCCGCGTGATGCCGGCGCCGGGCTCCGGCGCGAGCATGGTTACCGGGATTGCGAGTAGGGCTACGAGGAACCAGGGCGAGCGGGGGGTGCGTTTCAGGCGGAGCAAGAGCCAGGGCAGGAAGAACAGCCCGGTCCAGACCAGGACCGAACTCAGGCCGGTGAGCGTGAACCCCGGATGATGACGTCCCTGGAATCCGGGCGGGGCGAGCCCGCGCCAGAGCAGAAGCAAGGCTGTGATGACCAGCAGGGGCGCGAGCAGCAACAGCAACCCGTTCCAGCGCCGATGGCCGGTGCGCATCCCGCATTCGCCGAGCGCCAGCCCGACCGGCAGGAACACGAAGAACTGGCGCGTCAGGATTGCGATGCCGGCTGCGCCGCCGCTGAGCACCAGGCGTGCTGCGCGGCCCGGCCCGGCCGAGGTGAACAGCAGCAGGGCGAGGAGGCCGAAGGTGAGCGCGGGTTGCTCGCTCATGAACGTGCCGGACAGGGTGAAGAAATAAGGGTAGGTAACGAAGAGCAGGAGCGCGGTCGGGCCCCGGCCGGGTGCCAGGCGTCGGGCAATCAGGAAAAACAGCAATGCGTTGAGCGCGGCGCACAGGAAGACGAACAGGCGCAGGGTGATGATGCTGTACCCGGTCGCGCCGCCGATGTTACCGGCCAGGATGTAGAAGGCCGGGCCGACCGCGGAGTTGTAGGAACGCAGCAGTTCGATACCGGGCAACCCGGGGCCGAAGCTGCGGGCGACCGGAAGATGATGCAGCGCTTCATCCCAGACCGGAGCGGGCAGGGCCAGGGTTGTGTAGAGCACCGGGACCAGCAGGACGATTGTGCTCAGGAGGAGCAACCAGCGTTGCGACCGGTCAGTCATCGACGGCCGTTCCGTTGGAAGCGGCATTCGGGCTCGGTCTTCCGACATCAGCGCGTCGCTGGCAGCCGATGCGCAGGAAGACAATCCTCATGAAGACCTTTTCGTTTGCCCGATGGTGCCGAGAGTATAGCGGCCGCCACGGGTTTTGTCACCGCGATGCGGCACAAGCGAACGGCCGGCGGAAACCCGCCGGCCGCAAGATACCCGGACAGAATTCGGTCAGTCGATGAAGCCGAGTTGCTTGAACCGCGCGACGATGGAGTCTTCGGGATACAGGCCGGCGCGGCGAAACAGTTCGTTGCCTTCGGTATCCAGGAACACGAGTGTCGGGATCACCCTGATCTTGAACCGTCCGGCCAGTTCGCGGTTCTCGTCCACGTCCACGGTCCGGATGTCGATCCGGCCGGCATACTTGTGTTCGAGCGCCTTGACTATTGGCTCCTGAGTCTTGCACGGTCCGCACCAGACCGCGGAGAAGTCAATCAAACCGGGCAATTTTGCCGGCTGCTCCGGTTCGACCCGCTCGGGCTCGGCCGGTTCTGTCTGGACTACCTGGTCCGATTCGGGGGACCGGGTGGTTGCCGGTTTCTCCGGCGCGGCCGACATGTCCGCCTCGGGCGCGGGTTGCTCCACGGTTGTATCCGGAGTCACAGCTGGCGGTGCTTCCTGTTGGGTCGGCTCGACCCGGGCACTGGTGTTGCCGGATTGGCCACAGCCGAGGACACCCAGAACCAGCAGCACGGCGAAAAGGATGGATGCAATACGCATTTCTGCCTCCTTGAAAATCGGTTACGGCTCTACTGTCTCGGACGTACTCTTCTTTGACTGAGTCCGGGTGGTTTGCGATTCTCGCTTCCGAGAGGAGTCCTCGTCTCAATACCTGCCTTCCGAATGCAGCCCGAGCAACAACGCAGACTGTTTGACAGTCGTGGCGGCTGTGCTATTCTGGCGCAGATTGCATATGGAGGCGACATGAAAAGACTGATTCTGCTGATTCTGTTGCTCACGGTGTCGGCATCCGGGCGCGTCATCGTGGTACCGGATTCGGCCGCGACAATCCAGGCCGGCCTGAACATGGCACATGCCGGTGACACCGTGCTGGTGATGCCGGATGTATACGAGGAGAACATTTCGTGGCCGTCGACCGACGGCATCAGGCTGTGTTCCGCAACCGGTCCGGATTCCACCACCATCTCAGGCGGCGGCAACGGCCGGGTGATCTCGGTCGGGTCGGGCATCAGCCGGGCGACCGTGATTGCCGGGTTTACAATCACCGGTGGCAAGGCAAGTTCCGCGGCCGGGCTGTACCTGCAGGGCTCTCCTTCCGTCATCGGCAACCGGGTATTTAGCAACGAGTGTCACGGCGAGCGCAACCACGGCGGCGGCATCTACTGTTCGTCCAATACCTCGCCGTTGATTATGGGGAACGAGATTGCGGGCAACGTCTGCTCGGATACCAATACCTGGAATTATGGTGGCGGCATCTACATCAGCCGTGACTGCACGGCGGAAATCCTGCTCAACCTGGTTGCCAGCAACGAGTGTGCCGAGGGCTATTGGAACTACGGTGCCGGCATCTACTGTGGGTCCGGCTCCCGGCCGGTCATCTACCAGAATGTCATAATCGACAACGAAAACAAACAGGGCAGTCGGGGCCACGGCGCAGGCGTCTATGCCGACGGGTACGGGCTGCTGTTCTCCAACCTCATTCACGATAACCGCAACCGGAGCGGTTCGTGGAACTACGGAGCCGGCATCAGCGTGAACGGGACCGTGACGGTCATCAACAACACGATTGTCGGTAACTCCTGTTCGGGTGGGTCGTGGGCCTACGGCGGCGGCATCTTCGTGTACATCAACGATACCGGCTACGTGCGGAACAACATCATCGCCCGGAACTCAGCGTCGTCGGGCGGCGGCATCTACCGGTACGACCATGCGGGGTCGGTGCTGTACAACTCATACAACGACGTGTGGAACAATGCCGGCGGCAACCACGTCAACTGCTCGCCCGGCACCGGGTCGATTTCGCAGGACCCGCTGTTTGTGTCCGGGCCGGTCGGGGACTTCTACCTGGCGCAGGTCGCGGCCGGTCAGCCGGTGACCAGCCCTTGCGTCGACGCGGGCGACACGTTGCTGATGATCAGCCCGTTGAACCTGGATTCGCTGCTCCACGCCTGGACCACACGTACCGACTCGGTGTACGACCTGGACGCAATCGACATGGGCTACCATTGCCCGGTCGCGATTCCGCTCGGGGTCGCGGAGGAACGGATGCGGCGGTCGACAACGCTGGTGACCGCGGCGCCGAACCCGTTCACGGAACAGGTCAGGTTCCAGTTCGGACGAAGCGCAACCGGTCCGGTCCGGCTCGCGGTCAGAGATGCGGCGGGCCGGGTTGTGTGTGAAGTCGCCGCGGACCGGGCTGCGGGACTCAGGTGGGACGGTCGTGACCAGCAAGGCAACCGGGTTCCGGCAGGAGTGTATTTCTACCGGCTGGCAGGTGATGACTGGTCGGCGTCGGGTCGGGTCCTGAGATTACGTTAGGACGGTATGACCGGCGACGGGAGGAGCGGCTACTCCTCCCGTCGCCTTTCAATCGCGGGTTTCTCAGTCCACCAGCACCAGTTTGACCGGCCCGGACGAACGGGCCGCGCCGAACCGGGCGAAGTAGATGCCGGCCGGTACGCGGCGGCCATTACGGTCGGTCCGGTCCCAGGTGACCTGGGTTCGACCGTTGCCCGCCGGCCGGCACGGCAGCAGGGCGACGGTGCGCCCGGAACGGTCGTACACGACCAGCCGCGTCGCCGCGTTGGGTGGACCCGAGAGGTCGAAGCGCAGCCGCCCGGAAGCCGGGTTCGGGCCGGCGGCGAGGATGCGGCAGAGCGGGTACGGTCCGCGGCTGCCCTCGGCGACACCGGTCAGGTAGACCGAGTCGAGCACCCAGTTGTCCGGGTCAACGACTAGGCTTTCCGGCGGGGCGGGGACGAAGAAGGAGTCGACCTGCGGGTTGGCTTCGGGCCGGATGAAGACCGTGGTGTCGGAATCCTGGCAGTGAATCCGAAGCGGCAGCGGGATGCGGAAGAAGTCCGGCGCCTGCGCCCCGTTGGCCTGGGAGAGGGTCGTGATGACGCGGAAGCTGTCGCCGACCTGTTCTCGGGTCCAGTCGAGGCTGTACTTCGGGTACCCGGCCTGGTAGATCCATTCGTCGAAGAACCAGCCCAGTTCCATGCCGGAGATCTGTTCCATCACACGTTCGTAGTCCTCGGTCGATGCGGTTCCGTACTTGAACGAGTCGCCGTACGCGCGGAGGCCGCGGAAGAATACCCCGGGTTCATCCCAGGCCGTATCTCCGAGCACGCCGCGCAGCATGTGCTGGACGCAGGCCCCCTTGCAGTAGATATGCCCGTAGTCGTAAATCAGGTTCCAGGGTGGGTCGTAGACCGGCATCCGGTAGGACCGGTCGCGCGAGATGTAGGAGCGCATCCGGGACCGGAGCAATGTGTTGAAGTAGTTCTGCCCGTTCAGCCCGCCCATGCAGATGCATTCGGAGTAGGTGGCGAACCCCTCGTTCAGCCAGACATCCGCATACCCGACGTGGGTGACCATGTCGCCCCACCACATGTGTGAAAGCTCGTGGGCGATGGTGACGTCGTGGCCGCCGCCGATGTAGCTGGGGTGGAGCATGACCAGGGTCTGGTGTTCCATCCCGCCCCACGGGAAACCGTAGTACCCGGGTACGTGGCCGAACTTCTCAAACGGGTACGGACCATAGCGTAGGGTGTCGATGAAGTAGTCCATCATCTCGGGCAGCCGGCGGTAGCCGTTGCGGGACGCGGTCGAATCTTCGGGCCACATCCAGTGGGTGATGGGAACGGTGTCGCTGTCGGTGTTTACAAACGTGGTGCCCCAGCTTGCGAAACGCGATGCGGAAAATGTCATCAGGTAGGTGGCGATTGGATATGAATGTCGCCACCACCAGGTACGGGTGCCGTCGGAGTTGGTGGTGACCGAATCGAGTTGGCCGGTCGCGCAGGTCTGGAACGTATCCGGCACGGTCAGGTTGAGCATGATACCGTGGTCGGCCTTGTCGTTCGGGTGGTCGTAGCAGGCGAACCAGTTGCGGTTATTGGTCGGGCAGCCGCAGGTCATCGCATGCGCGTACCGGGTCGTGGGCGGCTGGCCGAAATAGTAGCCGGGTGCGGTGGCCCCGTCCTCGCGGTGGAACCAGATGTCGAGCACGGTCGAGTCGCCCGGGCCGAGCGGAGAGGAGAGTTCAATCCGCAGTTCGCTGCCTGGGGTCGCGAAAGACAGCGGGGTGCCGAATTCGTAGACTGAATCGCACACCAGTCCGCCGAAGTCGAGCACCACGGTATCGAGGTCCGGCACTTCGCTCACGAGCGCTATCTGCTCGAAGCAGGTGTACCCGGCCCGGTTCATCGGCAGGTCGAAGTCGAGCCGGTAGTGACGGACGTCGTAGGAATGGGTGGATTCGGCCAGGAAAGTCGGGGCCGATGCCCCGCGCAGGCACTTGGGCTGCGGGTCATCGGGCAGCGTCGGTCGGGGTCCGGGCCCGGACCATGCAACCAGGGCGGCGAGCAGTACCATGGCAATGTTCATCTCTCCTCCTTCAGGATAAGCTCGGCAATCTGGACCGCGTTGGTCGCCGCGCCCTTGCGCAGGTTGTCGGTCACGATCCAAAGGCTCAGTTCTTCGGGGTCCGCGCCCGGCCGGACCCGGCTGACGTACACACTGTCGTCGCCGGCGCATTCGGCCGGGGTCATGAACTCATCGTCCGGCATCACGGTCACGCCGGGTGCCCGCTTCAGGAGCGTGCGGGCAACCTTCGGTTTCACCGGTTTCGTGCAGCGCACGGTCACGGCCAGGCTGTGGCCGATTGCGACCGGGACCCGTACGCAGGTGACGTTCACCTTCAGTTCGGGCAGGCCGAGAATCTTGCGCGACTCGTTCACCAGCTTCAGCTCCTCGGCGGAGTGGCCGTGCTTGTCGTAGGCTCCAATCTGGGGAATCAGGTTGCCGGCAATCCGGCCCGGGAACGGATTGTCGCCTTCGTCCGGTTCCCGGCCGAGGGCGAGGAACTCGGTTTCGAAAGCCAGTCGTTCGAGTGCGGCCCGGCCCGCGCCGGAAACCGACTGGTAGGTGGCGACGTGCAGGGCTTCGAGTCCGTACTCACGCGCGAGCGGGGCGAGCGCCACGCACAGCGGAATCGTGGTGCAATTCGGGTTCGCGATGACGTTCCTGTGGTTCCCGAGCGCGTCGGCATTGACCTCGGGCACGACCAGCGGCACGTCGGGCTTGAGCCGGAAATGGCTCGACTTGTCGATGACCGGGCAGTGCTTCGCAATCTTCGGGACCAGCTTTGCCGACAGGCTTGCTTCAAGGCAGGTGAACGCCACGTCGAGCCCGTCGAACCCCTTCGGGTCAAGAGCCTGGACTTCGCAGGCCCGGTCGCGGAACGTGATGCTGGTTCCGGCGCTGCGTTCGGACGCGAACAGGCGCAGCTCCTCGATTTCGTGCCCGCCGGATTCGAGGACACGGATGAGCGTTTCTCCGACCAGCCCGGTTGCACCGGCGATGCCGATCTTCTTCATGATTCGGATTCTACCACAAAGACACGAAGAACACAAAGAAGAAGAGAGCGCAGAACTCAGATTTCAGATTGCAGGTTGGAGAACCCGGTGGGCGCAGGCGAATCAGTCCGCGTACCCGTTCGGGTGTTGCTGGTGGAACTGCCATGCGTCGGCAATCATGGTCTTCAGGTCGGGCTTCCCGCGCTTCCAGCCGAGTTCCTGTTCGATTCTCGCGGACGAGGCGACCAGTACGGGCGGGTCTCCATCCCGGCGGCTCGTGACCCGGAAGTCGAGTTTCCGTCCGATGACTTCCTGCGCGGTTTCGAACACCTCTTTGACCGTGAACCCGGTGCCGGAACCCAGGTTGTACACGATGCTGTGGTCCTCGATGGCGTTCATGGCGAGCAGGTGGGCGCTGCACAGGTCGTGGACGTGCAGGTAATCGCGCACGCAGGTGCCGTCGTGGGTGTCGTAGTCGTCCCCGTAGATCGAGAACTCGCGGCCGGATGCGAGCGCGGACAGGAGAATCAAGGGTACAAGGTGGGTTTCGGGCCGGTGGTCCTCGCCCAGGCCCGCGTGCGCGCCGACCACGTTGAAATAGCGCAACGCGGCATAGCGCAGGCCGCAGGCGCGTTCGTAGGATACGAGCAATTCTTCGAACACCCGCTTCGTATCGCCGTAGGGGCTGGTGGGCTCGAGCGGGAACTCCTCGGTAATCGGCATCCGGTCCGGCTCACCGTAGACCGACGCGGTCGAAGAGAAGACGAACCGCCGCACGCCGTGGGTGGTGGCGGCGTTCAGCAGGTTGATACCCCGGGAGACGTTGTTCTCGAAGTACTCGCCCGGCTTGAGCACGGATTCGGGAATCCGGGACCGGGCGGCGAAATGCATCACACAGTCGAACCGGCCCTCCTTGAAGAGCCGGTCGAGCAGGCCGGTATCGGCCAGGTCGCCGACCACGAGCCGGGCCGGTTCGGACACCGCGGCCCGGTGACCGACCGACAGGTTGTCGAGTACCGTGACATCGTGGTCATGCTCGACCAGGAGACGGGTCATCACGCTCCCGATGTACCCGGCGCCGCCGGTGACTACTACTCTCATGAGTTGGGATGATAACGATTCCCGGGCCGGTGGCAAGTCCTTGACCGCGTGGACCGAGGCGGCCGGGGACACAATCCCAATGCCGAGGACGGGATTGGGTCATGTCCCCGAAAGACGGGCGGGGCGTGGCCGCCCCACCCGTCGTGTCCGTGGGTCGATGCCCCTACGGCCCGGTCGGCGCGTTGATGCCGAAGACCTGGGTCCGGATGGTATCAAGCACGGCCATGCTCAGGCCGCGGGTGTTCCACTTCGTCGCCAGGATTGCGGTCTCAATCGCCGCCGCCTCCCCGGATACCCGCTGGGCCAGCTTCCACACCTGGCGCCCGAAGGCGAAGAAGAACGGGTACTGGATGGTCGAAACCCCGGCCGCGTTCAGCACCTGTCGGACTTCACCCTCCAGCGCGTACATGTCGTCGAAGCTGGCCTGAATCC
>CBDUZK010000045.1:0-13660 GCA_965371675.1 uncultured bacterium
ACCCACGGCGACGACCGCGGCCTGTTCCTGCCCCCGAAGATTGCCCCGATCCAGGTCGCAATCGTTCCGATCCTGTTCGGCAAGGGCGACGACGACGCGGTGCTGGAGAAATGCCGCGAGGGACTGGGAGTGCTCAACGGGCTGCGGGTGAAGCTGGACGACAGCACGAACCAGACCGCGGGCTGGAAGTACAACCAGTACGAGATGCTCGGCGTGCCGGTGCGGCTCGAAATCGGGCCGAGGGACGTGAAGAAGGGCGGTGCGGTGCTGGTCCCCCGCGACGGGTCGGGCAAGCGGTTCATCGAGTTCGCGGACCTGCGGGCCGAAGTCGACAAGCTGCTCGACGAGGTCCAGGCCGGGATGCTGCAGAGTGCCCGCGAACGGGTTGCCGCGATGACGTCCGCAGCCGACGGGTTCGACGAGTTCCGGGAGAAGCTGGCCGCCAGCCCGGGCTTCGTGCGGATACACTGGTGCGGGGCGCAGGAATGCGAGGACCGCATCACCGAAGAGACAAAGACCACCCCGCGGGTCATGCCGAACGACGAGCAGGACAAGACCGAGGGCAAGTGCATCGCCTGCGGCAAGGAAACCGGCACGGTCATTTATTACGCGCGTACGTACTGAGGAGAAAATGACCAAGGCCCAATGACCAAGAGCGGAAAGGAAATGTCCAAGTTCCAATGTCCAATGACCAAGAGCGGAAAGGAAATGTCCAAATCCCAATGGACAGGAGGAAATGACCAATCCTCAATGTTCAATGGCCGGGGACGGAAGGATATGTCCGATCTCCAATGGCCGTTGACCGATGCCAAACGGGCGACGGATTGCAGTTGGGCTAGTCGGTGGAATCGGACGACCGACCGATGGCGTTGAAGATGAGGGTGAGTTCCCGTGCTTCCTGCCTGAGCGGTTGTGCTGCCGCATCCAGTTTCGATACCGCAACAACGACCATGCGGAGCCAGTATTCGGTTTCTCGTGCCTCCTTGCGGCAGATACCGATTCGGTAACAGAAGTCCTTGTTCGACCCGGCTTCATCCGCCTCACAGTAGTTGGCACCCACGCTCGTCCCTGAACGCACAAGCTGAGACACCAACGGCCGGGTCACTGTGCTTCTCGGGATGCTGCGGGCAAACTCAATGACCGCCGCGCCGAACCGCGCGGTCCGCTCCGCCAGATCATAATCCCTGCTCATCCCGTCCGGGTCATCCCGCCTCCCAAGTCAGTCATTAGAATCTGCTCATCGGTCATTGGGGCTTGGTCATTGGTCATTCTCCCTCCCAAGTTGGTCATTGGGATTTGCTCATTGGTCATTTCCTATCTAACGACCACGAGCGGTCTTATCTTCTCCATCTTCTTCGGCCCGATGCCTTTGACCCGACTCAACTCGTTGATGGAACCGAACGGGCCGTGGGCGTCGCGGTACGCGATAATGCGTTCCGCGGTCTTCGGGCCGATGCCGGGCAGGATCTGGAGTTGTTCGGCGGTCGCGGTGTTGAGGTTGACCGGCCCGGTTTCGTGCACGTCCGGCATCAGGAGTCCGGGCGTGGCCGGGTACAGGCGCGGGCCCTCGACCGGCCGGAGCGTATCCTGTGACGATGCCCAGTCGAACCAGGTGTCGGTCAGGTCGGATTCAAGCAGCCGGCCCAGGTCCCGAATCCCGGTGCGCTCAAGCTGGCGTTGGGTCGTGACCACGCGGTACAGCGGCTTGCGTCGCGCGAATCGAACCCGGGCGATTGCGCCGGCCTTGGGCCAGGTGGTTGTCGTACCGAGCACGAAGTAGTCGGCCCCGGCCAGCAGGGGAGCGGGTTCGGCCGGGCCGATGCCGGTCACCAGCCGGTGCAGGAGCGTGTCGCCAAGCAGGACCAGGCGCAGCTTCTCCTTGAACGGCACCAGGTTGTACAGTTCGTACCCGCGCAGCTCGCCGTCGCGCAGCCTGCCTTCGACGACGTTCTTCGGCAGGACCGCGATGTCGGCGCGGTGAACGCGGCGCACGGCGTCGGCGACCAGGAACCCGAGCGTATCCTGGTCCATCTCGACCGCGCCGAAGCTGACGACTGAATCCATCTCCGCCACCCGGCTTTCCGCAATCAGCCGGGTGGCGACGCACGAGTCCACCGGTTGGACCCGGACGTTGACTATCTGGGCCGCAACGTGGTACACACGGCGGTCGTCGTGGCTCCACAGCAGGTCGATAACCGAAAGACGCATGCCGTACGGCGCCACGGTCACCAGCCGCTCACGCCCGATCTCTCCCCCGTCCTCCGGGCAGATGACGAGGTCGAGCTCCGGGAAGCTGTCGAGCAGCGCAGCGGCAGCGGATGAGGCGATGTGACCGAATGCGATGATGACTTCGACCGCAGTGTCCGAACGGATTGCAGGCAGGTAGCGGCGCAACTGGCTTGCCGGCGAACCGGGCGCGAGCCCGCGCACGTCTGCCGCCCGGTTGACGTGGGGTATTGCAGGGTCGGTCACGGCCACCAGGGCAACCTTGATACCGGCAATCGGCTTGAGTACGTAGGGCCGGAACCTGGGCACACGCCGGTTGAGTACAACGTCGAGCATCGGGTCGCCGAGCAAAGGGAAGTTGGCCAGGCTCGTCAGCGCTTCGAGGTTCTCGATGCCCCAGGTGAAATCGCGCGCGCCGAGCGCGGCCGCGTCATAGGCAAGTTCGTTCATGAACCGGACCGCGACCCGGCCGTAGCTGGCGTTGCATTCCGGGGCCCCGGCCGCAAAGTCGCCGCAGTCGAGCAACAAGGTGAAGTCGGTCCGCTCTTGACGCACTGCTATCTCCAGGTTCTCCCAACCGCCCAGGATCCGGCGCGGCAGGCCGGGCGCATCGAAGTCGGGCGAGGGCCAGACCCGGCCATGAACGTCGGCGGTTGCCAGCACCCGGATGACCCGGAATCCGATTTCCGGCGGAGCGGCGAGCAGCGCCGCCAGCAACAGCATTATCATCACGCCAATATAGCACCGCACCGACACGCCTGCAAGGGATAAGTCCTTGACTGAACTTGTCGCAACCATAGAATGACGCCCAATGGATTTGTTCGATAAGTGCGTGCAGTTCCGCCCGGTTCTCGACCGCGTCAAGAAAACGGGGTGCTACCCCTATTTCATCCCCTTCAGCTCCGAGCCGGACCGGCGTGTCAGGATCGACGGCAAAGAGTTGATAATGCTCGGCTCCAACAACTACCTCGGGCTGACAACCCATCCGAAGATCAAGGAAGCGGCAATCGAGGCCATCCGCAAGTACGGCACCGGCTGCACCGGCACGCGCTTCCTGAACGGCACCCTCGACCTTCACGTACAACTCGAACACGAACTGGCCGAGTTCTACGGCGCGGAATCGTGCCTGGTGTTCTCGACCGGGTACCAGACCAACCTCGGCATCATGTCTTCGTTGGTTGGCAAACACGACGTCACCATCCTCGACAAACTCGACCACGCCTCGATCATCGACGGGTGCAAAATGTCCTACGGCACGGTCAAGCGTTTCCGCCACAACGACCCGGAGTCGTTCGAGCGCGTGCTCCGGAAGGTGCCGGCCGACTCGGGCATGCTGGCGGTGGTCGACGGCGTGTTCTCGATGGAAGGCGACCTGGCCTGCCTGGACAAACTCCTGCCCCTGGCGAAACAGTACGGATGTCGGTTCCTGGTCGACGACGCGCACGGAGTCGGCGTGGTCGGGAAGACTGGCCGCGGCACGGCTGAGCACTTCGGACTTGAGGACGAAGTCGACCTGATTATGGGCACCTTCTCAAAGTCATTCGCGTCGATTGGCGGCTACGTGGTCGGCAAAGAGGGCATCATCAGCTTCATCCGTCACACCGCGCGGTCGATGCTGTTCTCCGCCGCGATTCCGCCGTCCGCGGCCGCCACTGCGCTTGCCGCGCTCGACATCATCCGGACCGAACCCGAGCGCCGCGAGCGACTCTGGACCATCGCCCACCGGATGATCGACGGCCTGAAAACGATGGGCTACGACATCGGCAGCAGCACAACCCCGATTGTCCCGCTCCACATCGGGGATGGCACAAAAACCCTCCGGTTCTGGCGCGCACTGTTCGACGGCGGCATCTTCACGAACCCGGTCATACCCCCGGCGGTTCCGCCCAACCGGGCCCTGATTCGCACCAGCTACATGGCCACCCACACCGACAAGGACATCGACGAAGCCCTGTCCTTGTTCGAGCGGGTCGGCCGGGAATTCGGACTGCTGGACTGACCGATGCTGGAAATCAAACCGGTCCGGACCGCGTCCGACCTGGAACGGTTCGTCAAGCTCCCCTACGATATCTACTGTGACAGTCCGCACTGGGTTGCCCCGCTGCTCACCGACGTCAGGAAAGCCCTGACCCCGGGCAAGAACCCGTTCTGGTCACACGCGGAGCGCGAGCTGTTCCTGGTCGAGCGTGACGGCAAACCGGTCGGACGTATCGCCGCCATTGTCGACCGCAACTACAACGAGTTCCACAAATCGAGCATCGGGTTCTTCGGCTTCTTCGAATCGGTGGACGACCCCGAGGTGGCCGCGACCTTGCTGGATGCGGCTGAGAACTGGTGTCGGGAACACAACATGGCATCGATCTACGGCCCGGCCAACCCGGCCATGAACGATGAAGTGGGCCTGCTGATCGACGGGTTCGACTCGCCGCCGATGATCAAGACGTCGTACAACCCGCCCTACTACGTCGGGTTGATTGAAAACCGGGGCTACTCCAAGGTCAAGGACCTGTACGCATTCATCACCGACCTGGCCCGCGAGTTGCCGGCCAAGCTGCAGCGGGTCATGACGAAACTCAAGCGCAAGCCCGGGCTCGAAGTACGGCTGATCGACCCCCGCAACCTCAAGCAGGACCTGCTTCACGTCAAGGAAATATACAACGACGCGTGGTCACACAACTGGGACTTCTCGCCGATGACCGACGAGGAAATCGACGACCTCGCGGCCCAGCTCGGCCCGTTCCTCAAGCCCGACTTGATGCCGATTGTCTTCTACAAGGGTGAACCGGCCGGCATGGCAGTCGCCCTGCCCGACTACAACCAGGCGCTGCGAGGCGTGCGCGGCCGGCTGTTCCCGGTCGGCTGGCTGAAGTTCCTGCTCGCCCGCGGCCGCATCAGCCAGTTCCGGCTCTGGGCCCTGGGCATGAAGCGCAAGTTCCACTCCCTCGGGTACGACTCGCTGCTCTACTATGAGTGCTACAAGGGTGCGAAGCGCCTGGGCTACACGCGCGGCGAAACGTCATGGGTGCTGGAAGATAACGACCCCGCCATCCGGCCGCTCCGCCTGTTCGGAAGCGAAGTCTACAAAACCTATCGGGTATACAGCAGGCAGCTCACCCCGCAGCCGACCGGCTAGCGGGGCGTGAACGTCCGCATCACCGCCTCGATCTGATACAGTCCGTCCAGCTTCTTGCGTCCCGGGTTGTACACCAGGCCGTCGACCATGAAGAACCGGCCCTCGTGGTTGAAAGCATAGCTCACGAACGGCCCGCCGATTGTGTCGTTGTCGTTCTGCCAGATGCCGCGCAGGCGCAACGTCTTCCGCCCGAGAAACTCCACCGTGTCCGCCGACCATAACGTGTCGAGCGTGAAGTCGCCTTCATAGAAACGCCCGGTCAGGCTGTCGCGCAGCCGGAGCAGCGTTACCGGGTTGAACACCCGCTCGCCGTCTTCCCAGTAGACGAACGCGTTCCGGTCCGGGTGGTGGCCGTAGAGGTAGACGAACCGGTCGCCCGCATGTTCCTGGCGCAGCCACCACTTCTTCGGCACACCGATTGTGAACGAATGGAGTTCGCCCAGAGAATCCTCGGCCGCCTGGTTATGCCCGTGGTAGTAGACTGCCCTCGCACAGTGGTCGAGAATCATGGTGCGGAACGTGGCGTGAATCCGGTCCGCGTAGCGCGTGAGTCCGGCTACGAGCAGGGCTTCTTCCCGGGCCACGAACACGACCAGTTGCTGATGTCCGGCCCACGGGTTCGGGATCTTGAACAGCCCGTAGTCCCCACCAGGCAGGGAATCGATCCGGGTACCGAGCACGCCCCGGACCACCGTGTCGTGCGCGGCACCAATCAGGAACACGGTCCGGAACAACGACCAGCTCTTGAACTCATTGAGCGTGTACAGCCGCAGCCGGAACTCGGGCTCAAGCCGGGGTGTCGGTATCTTCCGCTGAAGTATGCCGCGCACCGTGGTCTCGATCGCTGCCCACGAGTTCGACGCAACCGTCACCTCGCGCAGCGGACCGATTGCCGGGGATTGGTGTTTCGGGCAGCCGGCGACAAACGCCAGCAACAGGATGGCCGCGATTCTCTTCATCGGTCTACCCCACTCTCATCAGTTCCTCGCGGCCCTCGTACCGGGCCACGAGCGTTCGCTTGACAAGTTCGTTGCCGACCCGGTTCAACTCCGGGTCCAGTTCGACCAGCCGGAAAGCATCGTCCCGGGCCTTGCTCAACACTACCCGGTCGCGCACGATATCGGCAATCCGCAGGTCGGGCAGCCCGTGCTGGCGTGTACCCAGTATCTCGCCCGGGCCGCGGATTTCCAGGTCCTTCTCCGCGAGCCGGAACCCGTCGGTCGTCCCGGCGAAGAACCGCAGCCGCTCCGCGGACTCGCCCTGCCGGGGGTGCGGGATCATCAGGACACACACCGCCCGGTGACCGCCGCGCCCGATCCGACCGCGCAACTGGTGCAACTGGGCAAGACCGAACCGGTCCGGGTGCTCGATTACCATCACGGTCGCGTTCGGGATGTCCACGCCGACTTCGATCACGGTCGTGGACACCAGGATATCCAGTTCCCGCGCGCGCAGCCGTTCCATCACTTCTCCCCGTTCCTCGCTCTTCATCCGGCCGTGGACCAGCGCGACCCGCCGGCGCGAGAACACGGCCCGCACCCGGTCGAACGTCTCGGTCGCGGAAACCAGGTCCAGCTTCTCACTCTGCTCGATCAGCGGGCACACGAAGAACGCCTGCTCGCCGGCCGCAACCCGCTCCTCAATGTACCCGTACACGCGGTCGCGCCGGCCTTCGCTCGTAATCCGGGTCACGACCGGTTTCCGGCCGGGCGGCTTCTCATCAAGCACCGACACGTCAAGGTCTCCGTACACGGTCATGGTCAGGGTGCGCGGAATCGGGGTCGCGGTCATCACCAGGAAGTCCGGGTTCACGCCCTTGTTCAACAGTGCGGCCCGCTGCATCACCCCGAATCGATGCTGCTCATCGACCACGACCAGGCCGAGCCGGTCGAACTTCACTCCTTCTTCAATCAGCGCGTGGGTCCCGAACACAATTGACACGGCGCCGGATTCCAGCCCGGTCAGGAGTTCGCGCCGGGCCGCGGCCCGGGTCGAACCGGTCAGGAGTCGCGCATCGACGCCCAGGCCCGCGAGCGTATCCTGCCAGCCCTGGAAATGCTGGGTAGCCAGGATTTCGGTCGGGGCCATCATCACCGCCTGGGTCTTGTTCTCGACCGCGACCAGCATCGCGTGCAGGGCCACGACCGTCTTGCCCGAGCCGACGTCGCCCTGCAGCAACCGGTTCATGCACCGGCCCTGTCCCATGTCCCGGAGGATTTCACCAAGCACGCGGTCCTGGGCCTTCGTGTACGTAAACCCGACTCCTTTGCGGAACGGCCCGGTCAGGCTCCCGCGTTCGGGCAGGGCGCAGCCTTTCTTCAGTTCGGCGTGCCGTCGATGACGCAGAGCCAGCACCAGTTCGAGATAGAACAACTCGTCATACACCAGGCGTTCCCGGGCATGCTCCGCCTGCTTGACATCACTCGGGAAATGCACCGTCTCCAGGGCCTCGACTATCCCGGGATAGCCGTAGTGGTCCCGGACTTCACGCGGCAGGGTTTCGGGCAGGACTGTGGCGCAGCGGTCGAGCGCGGCCCGGACCGCCCGACGCAGAGTCCAGACCGACAACCCCTCGGTCAACGGGTAGACCGGGATGATTGCCTGCTCGCCGGGTGATTCCGCGTCCGGGTCAATCAGCTCGAAGCTCGGGTTGACGAACCGCTTGCCCCGGTACGCGGTCACCTTGCCGGACAGCATGATATCCTGGCCGGGTTTGAACCGGTCCTTCAGGTCAGGCCGGTGGAACCACGCGGCCTCGATCATCCCGGAATCGTCCTTCACCAGGCACGTCACCAGTTGCCGGCGATTGCGCGTGCGCTGCGAACCCGCGGTTACCACCCGGCCGAACACGGTGACCTCGTCGCCCGGTGCCAGTTGCCGGATACACATCGGCGTGCTCCGGTCCACGTACCGGCGCGGGATGTGGAACAGCAGGTGTCCGACCGTCTCGATACCGAGCTTGTGCAGCAGCCTGGCCCGGGCCGGGCCGATGCCTTTCAGGTACTGGATCGGAGAGTCGAGCCCGGTGTCAGGGTTCATTCGCCCGGGCTGACCAGTTGCGCAAACTCCGACTCGTCGAGAATCGCAACGCCGAGGGTTCGGGCCTTGCCGAGCTTGGAACCGGGCGCCGCGCCCGCGACCACGTAGTCGGTCTTCTTCGACACGGACGAAGCAACGCTGCCCCCACGGGCGACAATCAGTTCGGTCGCCTGCTCGCGCGTGAAATCGGACAGGGTGCCGGTCAGGACGAACTTCTTCCCGGCCAGGGGACGCGGCCCGGCGGCAATCTCCCCGGACAGTTGCAGCCCGGCTTTGCGCAGTCGCTTGACCAGCGCGCGGTTCTCCTTATCCGCGAAGAAGTTGGCAAGCGACTCGGCCACAGCCGGACCGATGCCTGGCCCGGCCGCAATCTCCTCGACCCCGACCTCCTGCAACTTCTCCATGGATCCGAACTGCTGCACCAGGATTCGGGCCGCGTGAATCCCGACGTGGCGGATACCCAGCCCGAACAGGACCCGGGCGAACGGCTGCCTCCGACTTCCCTTCAGCGCGTCAAGCAGGTTCTGTGCCGACTTGTCTCCCATCCGCTCCAAACCGCTGAGTTCTTCCAGTTCGAGTGAGTACAAATCCGCGAAGCCCTTCACCAGTTTCTGCTCCACGAGCTGGTCGACCAGTTTCCAGCCCAGTCCCTCGATGTCGAGTGCGCCCCGTCCGGCGAAGTGCGACAGACGACCCTTGAGCATCGCGGGGCAGGACGCATTCACGCAGCGCCACGCCACCTCATCCTGCTCGCGGACCAGCCCCGTCCCGCACGCCGGGCAGATCTTCTTCTCTTCCCTTTTCTTCCTCCCCCTCTTCTTCTTCACCACTTTCAGTATCTGGGGAATGATCTCCCCTGCCTTGTGGACGAGTACCGTGTCGCCGACTTGAACACCCAGCTTCTCGAGCATATCGAAGTTGTGCAGGGTCGCATGAGTCACGGTCGTACCGGACAAAGTAACTTCGTCCAGCACGGCAACCGGTGTGACGACACCGGTCCGACCGACATTCCATTCGATGTCAGTGACTTCCGTCTCTGCCTGTTCGGGTGCGTACTTATACGCCACGGCCCAGCGCGGGCTCTTCCCGGTCGCGCCCAGTTCCTCCCGGTCCCGGAACCGGTCGACCTTGACCACCATGCCGTCAACGTCATAGGCAAGGTCTCGACGCCGGTCGGCCCAGCTCGCGCAATAGTCGATGACCGTCTCGATATCGACCATGAGCCGGGTCCCGGGCACAACCTTGAACCCCAGTTCGGTCATGGTCGCGAGCGCCTTCATGTCGGTGGTGCAGAGCCGGACCGGGGGCCGGGGAATGGTGTGAATGAAACAGTCGAGCCCGCGCCGCGCCGCTTCACGCGGGTCGAGCAGCTTCAGGGTCCCGGCCGCGGCGTTGCGCGGGTTGGCAAACACCGCCTGTCCCTCTTCCTCGCGCTCGCGGTTGATGGTCGCGAACCGGTCACGCGGGAGATACACCTCGCCCCTGACCTCGATGTGCTCATACCCTTTCCGCTTCCTGCGCAGCTTGAGCGGAATCGAACCGATGGTGCGGATGTTGACCGTGATGTCGTCGCCGCGTGTGCCGTCGCCCCGGGACACGGCCCGGACCAGTCGTCGGTCTTCGTACCGCAGCGACACCGCCACCCCGTCAATCTTGAGCTGCACCAGGTAGCGCGGATGCGGCACGACCTTGCGCACCCTGGCGTCGAACTCGCGCAACTCGTCGTACGAATAAGTGTTGTCGAGCGACAGCATCGGGACATCGTGCGCAACGGTCCGGAATCCGGCCTGCGGCTCTCCGCCCACACGCCGGGTCGGGGAATCCGCGCTCGCGAACTCCGGGAAGAACCCCTCGAGCCGCTCCAGCTCCTTCATCAACAGGTCGTACTCGTGGTCGGTGACGGTCGGGTCGGCGAGCACGTAGTATCGATAATCGTGCTCGTCGATGTCGCTTCGCAGCCGCTTGATTGCCCGACGAGCCTGTGCGCGAGTCACGGGGATATTCTTGCCCGGAATCAAAGCCTGTCAACCGTTGCCCCCTGCGCTTGCACCGGGGCACGCGGTCGGTAGAATGGAAGCGATGATACGCATGTTCATGCTGCTGGCCGTGGCACTGGCCGGCCTGGTGAACGCGGGCCCGGTCGGCGCGTACCTCGGGTTCGAGGTCGGACGCAAGTCCACACATCAAGGCGCGAGCCGTGACTCTCTCTATATCATCTACCCCGAGCCGTTCGACACGGTCCTGACATCCCAATGGACCGACACGACCACGGTCATCGCCGAAACCCTGCGCGCGGGCTACCCGGCCTGGGTTCTGCGCCGCACCCGGGTCATCGGTGGGGCCCGGTCCCGGGTCGATACCGCGTACGAATGCGGCGACACGCTGATGCGCGAGCGGCTGGCGCTCGGGGACATCGAACTCTGGGCCAATATGTACATGGTGCCGTTCACGGTCGGCTCCTGGTGGCGCACCGGGATCGAAGGAACCTGGTACCCGGACCTGAACGGCGATTCGATCCCGGACACGCTCAGCATCTGGGGTGACACCACGCGCGTCATCGGGATGACGGACGTGACCGTGCCGTGGGACACGGTGCGCGACTGCTACGAACTCCTGACCACGTTCCGCCAGGCGGCCAGCCTGCGTGAATCCATCTTCCCGATCCGGGAATCAAGCCGGGTCCGGATCCACACCTGGTACAAGGACTCGCTCTGCCTGGTCAAGGACTCCACGTATATCGAAGGCACGGGCTGGGTCCGGCTCTTCATCTGGATTCGGGCCGCGGAGTTCACCAGCATGATGACCCGGGAACTGGCCGACGTGCGGGTCGGGATACAGGAACCCCCGCGCACACGACCCCTGGCCGCAATCCGGGTCGAGCCCAACCCGTCCAGGTATAGCGTCCGTATCTCCCTACCCCACAACATGATACCGGGCGAAACCGCAATCCACATATACAATTCATCCGGTCGGCGAGTCCGGACCCTGCGCGGCCTGCCCGCAACCTGGGACGGTATGGACGACTCGCACCACCGGGTCTCGGCCGGAGTCTACGTGCTGCGTGCCGGGACCGCAACCCGCAGCATCACCCGGCTCGAATAGCAATGGCAACACTCCTCGCCATCAGCCTGCTGCTCGCCGCGTCGCCCGGTCCTGCCGATGTCGAAGTCACCCGGTGGGCCGGCCCGCCTGGAACCCGGCCGGGCACGTACCGCGAATGGCTGACGACCGTACCGAATGCCCCGGCCTGGCACATCACGCGGCTGGCAACCGGCGGCCCGGGCTGCGACTTCCGGGTGGACATCATCGTCGAAGACTCGCTCGTCACACCGTTGCGCCCGGCCCTTGACACCATGGTCGCGGACCTGGTCCTTGAAGGTTATCAGGTCGGCCTGTTCGCGGCCTCGGGTACGTCGCCCGAATCCCTGCGCGCGTTCCTCCAGGCCGAGTACGACTCCGGGCTCGTGTCCGTGGTCCTGGTCGGGGATCTGCCTGTGGCCTGGTTCCAGATTATCAATGACTTCCAGGGCAACGGCTCCAACGACGGGTACGAAGAGTTCCCCTGCGACCTGTACTACATGGACCTCAACGGCACCTGGCTTGACACCCTCAAACGCTACGGCACCCGGGACAGCCTGGTCTCCGGCATCGACAGCATCTTCGACACGCACTCCGGCCCGGTCGCGCCCGAAATCGGCGTCAGCCGGATGCCGGTATCGACCCTCGGTAACGCCGACTCCCTGCTCGTTGCCTACCTCGACCGCGCGCACCGCTGGCGCACCGGAATCCTGCAATCCGCCCGCCGCGCGCTCGTGTACATCGACGACGACTGGTACAACGCGGCGCCGGACTGGGACGGCAACGTCGGGGCCCTGTACACCGACCGCGTGTCCATCTGGGACCGCGAATCCACCCGGGCCGTGGACTACCGGCCCCGCATCGACACCTCCGCCTTCGAATCGCTCCTGCTCTGCGCCCACTCCTGGCCCGGTGGCCACACCTTCTACTACAACCAGCGCCAGAACCACGACTACATCTACGCCCCGGAAATCGACACTCTCGACCCGGACGCGCGGTTCTACAACCTGTTCGCCTGCTCCAACGTCCGGTTCACCACCAACGGGTACTGCGGCGGCCGGTACGCGTTCAAGACCACCAGCGGGCTGACCGCAATCGGCTCGGCCAAGACCGGTTCCATGCTCCACTTCGGCGACTGGTACACACCGCTCGCCAACGACCACACTTTCAACGCCGCGTTCATGTACTGGTTCGCAATGCGCGCGGTCGGCGGGTTCGACATCTCGGAGAAGAGCTGGTTCTACGGCATGACCCTGGTCGGCGACGGCACGCTCAAACCGCGCGGCGACTCGGTCGCGATTGCCGAGCAGCCGCCCCGGCCCCGGCCCGGCCTCAGCGCCCGGCCCAACCCGTTCCGCACCCGCCCCGCGTTCAACCTGCCCGGCATGGACCGAACCCACAGCGCCGTATACAACAGCTCGGGCCGACGCGTCCGCACCCTGGTCCCCGCCGCTGCAGCCGTCCAATGGGACGGCCGCGACGAAACAGGCAAGCTGCTGCCCGCAGGCGTCTACGTCGCCCGGGCCCGCGACCGCGACCTCCCGGTTCTCCGCCTCGTGAAAATCGACTGACGGCCTGCGCCCCAGGCCCGGACGCTCTACGCCAGACGCCGCGCCCGGGGACATGACCGGCATTCGGTCCTCCGAATCCCGGATCGTGTCCCCGGCTGCAACTCCTCCTGGCAGCCAGTTGCTCTTGCCGTAAACAGCCTGACACCCCGAAAACAGGCCGTTTTGGCCAAGAGTGCCGCAGAACGCGGCAAAAGTAACGGTAGTTCCTGCCCACCTCCCCGGCCCAGGGGTCGCCCCCCGGGTCCCCCTTGGGGTTCTTTGCGGGTTCCTTATCCGGGTCCTTTGCCAGGCCCTTTGGCGAGTCCTTTGCCAGGCTCTTTGCCGGGTCCTTTGGCGAGTTCTTTGCCAGGTTCTTTGTCAGGCCCTTTGCCGAGCCCTTTGCCGGGTTCTATGCCAGGGCATTTGCCGAGTCATTTACCAGGGCATTTGCATCATCCTCCGGCAGGTAATAACCCGGGTCCTCTGCCGGGTGATATGCCGAATCAAATGCCACACCAAGTGTGCCGATATCGCCTCACATCTGACGTCCAAAAGGCCTTGGAATACAACAGCAATTCCGGGCTTTTCGCACCGAATTTCCTCCGACCCGATGATAACATATGTTATCACAGAG
>CBDUZK010000046.1:0-13480 GCA_965371675.1 uncultured bacterium
GGAGCCCTGTCCCTGGTCGAACTGCCGAAGCGGCTCGCGATTATCGGCGCGGGCGTAATCGGGATCGAGTTCGCCACGCTCTTCCGGCGGCTGGGTTCCGAGGTGACGGTATTCGAAATGGAGCGGCAGGTCCTGCCGGGTGTGGACCCGGAGCTGGCCGCACCGGTCGAGCGGCTGATGAAGCGCGAGGGAGTCGAGTTCCGGCTCGACATGCGCGTGACCGGAATCGACCGCGACGAAGACACGGTGGTCCGGTATGAGGATGATGACCAGGCCGCGTCTCTGGTGGTGGACAAAGTGCTGGTGGCGTGCGGCCGGGTGCCGCGCACCGACGGGCTTGACCTCGACCAGGCCGGGGTGAAGACCGACCGGCAGGGGTTTGTGAAGACCGGTGCCGGGTTCCGGACGAGCGCGGCGAACGTGTACGCAATCGGCGACGTGCGGCCGGGCGCGATGCTGGCGCACCGGGCGAGCGCGGAAGGCATCGGGCTTGCCGGGTTGCTTGCCGGCGGTAAGGGCTGGAAGTACCGGGCCCTGCCGAGTTGTGTGTACACCGACCCGGAGGTCGCGACCGTCGGCCTGTCCGAGCAGCAGGCGCGGGAGCAGGCGCTGGACGTGAAGGTCAGCCGGGTGCCGCTCAATGCGGTCGGCCGGTCCCTGACTCTGAACCGGAGTGAAGGGTTGTGCAAGCTGGTCGTGGACGCCCGGACCGACAAGGTGCTCGGCGCGGGCATCGTCGCACCCCAGGCGGATGTCCTGATTGCCGAGGCCGCGGTCGCGGTCGAACTGGGGTTGACCGCGGACAAGCTCGGCCGGGTGGTGCACCCGCACCCGACGATGAGCGAGTTGCTGTTTGAGGCCGCGGAGGCAATCCACGGCCGCGCCATCCACATTGTCAACCGCTGAGCCGGGGATTCTCATCCAGCCGGGCCGAGTGGAGTACGGCCGGGCGCTTGAGTTCCAGCATCGACTGCACGCGCTGCGGGTCCGGGACGAGATACCCGATACGCTGGTGCTGCTCGAGCACCCGCCGGTCATCACACTCGGCAACGCGGCGGACCGGTCGAACCTGCTGGTTCCGGACGCGGAACTGGACCGACGCGGCGTGCGGTTGTTCAAGGTCGAGCGCGGGGGAGACATCACTTTCCACGGCCCCGGTCAACTGGTCGGATACCCGGTGTTCCGGCTCAAGTCCGGGCTGATCGGGGTGCGGCGCTACGTGGAACTGGTCGAGGCCGCGCTGGTGGAGGCCCTGACCGCACTGGGTGTGCGCGCGGGCCTCCGTGCGGGTCACATCGGGGTGTGGACTGGTGAGCGCAAGATTGCGTCGCTGGGCGTGACGGTGCGGCGGAGCGTGACCTTCCACGGGTTCGCGCTGAACGTTACGACCGACCTGTCCTGGTTCGAGTTGATGAACCCGTGCGGCCTGCGCGAGGTGCGGATGACCTCAATCGCGCGGGAGGGTAGCGAGGTCAATTGGGACAAGGTGTGTGCCGCGGTCGTGCGCGGGTTCGAGCGCGCGTTCGGCCGGCGGTTCTACAGGAACTTGCCGCGCAGCCTGACTTCCCTGACCGATTCCTTGAGCGTCTGAACCATCGCTTCCGCTTCCTCCCGCGTGTAGGTGCCGCGCTTGCGCAAGGCCGGGCTGGCGGCGCCGTCCGGGATGTAGCACTGGAGGGTGAGACGCCGCGCGCCTTTGACCGCCTCGCCGATGCGCGCGACGTTGTCCGCGTCGACCAGGCCGGGTACGAGCGTGGTGCGGAACTCATAGTCGATGCCGGATTCCATCAGCAGGCGAATCGAGCGCCGGATGACCGCGAGGTCAACGTCGACCCCGGCCGCTTTCCGGTAGGTGTCGTCGAGTGGCGCCTTCACGTCCATGGCCACGAAGTCGCACAGTTCGAGTTCAATCAGCCGCTGGACCGGGTAGGGGAAACAGCCGTTGGTGTCCACTTTCACCTTGAGCCCGATGTCCTTGATTGTCCGGCACAGGTCGAATACCTCGGGGTGGAGCATCGGCTCGCCGCCGAGCAGTACCACCCCGTCGAGGAACCGCCGCTTGCGCTTGAGCATCGCGGCGACGTCGGGCCACGCGATTTCTTCCAGGCCCGGGTCGTCGCGGGCGAGTTCGGAATTGTAGCAGAACGGGCAGCGCAGGTTGCAGCCGCCGAAGAACAGGACCGAACTGACGCAGCCGTCCCAGTCGACGAGCGATGTTTCAGTGACGCCGAGGAGCCGCATCGGTCAGCGGAGTTTGATAAGCTTGAGCGGGGTCGGGACCATCGGCTCGACCGCGAGGTAGACACCGGGCGGCAGCGCCGCGCCGCGGGCATTGCGGCCGTCCCAGATTCCGGGGGGCACGAGTGTGCGGACCAGGGCCCCGGCGGAGTTGTAGACGCGCACCGGTCGCGGGCCGTCCGGGTGCCGCAGCGCGACCCGGTTGGTGAACGGGTTCGGGGTCGCGGTCAGCCGGGTCGGCGGCCGGGCTGGTCCCCGGTCGGAGCCGGCGAGCGCGCTGATATCGGTGCTGTCGAAGCCGACGTAGATGTTCGGGCTGCCGTCACGGGTGTCGGCCCACATCGCGAATACCCGGCCGCGGGATACGGCCCAGAGCCCGTTGTACTCGCCGAGCCGGCCGGCGAGCGTCGGCGGTTCGGTCGTGGGCGGGTCGTCCGACGGGAACAGGTTCGGGTCCGAGGATACGGTTGAGACCCGGACGTTCCCGGTCCAGGAGTCACCACCGTCGAACGACTGGGTCAGGTAGACGTCCATCAGCGTATTGTTCGGGTCGAGGCGACGGTCGTACCAGGAGACGGTGATGTCACCGTTGCGGTCGACGCAGAGCCAGGGATGGAAGTGGTCCTTGCCCGCGTCCGGGTCGTCATTGATCTTGAGCCTTGGTGACCAGGTGGTTCCGTTGTCGGTGGACTTCGTGAACCAGATGTTGGTGCCGCCGCCGGACTGCGCGTCGTCCATGTAAGCGATGTAGAGATTGCCGCGGTACGGGCCATCTGTGACGTCCACGTCCAGGGCCGGGAATGAGAAGACCATCACGCTCGGCTGGATGTAGCCGCTGCCGAAGCTGACGTTCTGAACCGTGATGTCGGAACCCCAGCTTGCGCCGCCGTCGGTGGACCGGTCGAGCCTGATCGCGTTCGGGTAGCTCAGGTGACACCACGCGCAGTAGACCGTGCCGTCCGGCCCGACCGCGGGCACCGGCCACTGGCGTGAGGCGCTGCCGTCGGAGATGGTGATCGGTGTGTCCCATGACTGGTTGCCGTCGGTCGAGCGGTTGAACATGATGCTGGTCGCGTAGAACCGCGCCCAGGCGCAGTAGACGTTGCCGACGTGCGGGCTTGAATCGCCGCGGTCGCAGGCGATGAGTTGTTTGTCCTCGAAGACACCCGGGACACTCTCGACCACGGCAATCGAAGGGCCCCAGGTGATGCCGCCGTCGGTTGATTTCTGGACATAGAGGCCGTTGGGCTGGCTGGTGCTGCCGGTGTAGGAGAGGATGGTCGCGTAGAAGTTGCCGTCGGTGTCCACGGTCAGGCCCGGGTCCGAGTGACGGGGAAAGTGGTTTTCGCTCATCAGCGTGTCGTGCCAGGTCAGACCGCCGTCGAACGAGTACCCCACTCCGACGCGGCGGTGACCGAGCCGGAAATCGCGCCAGACCGCGACGACGTTGTTCGAGTCAAGCGGGTTGACGACGAGCTGTTCCTCGTTGTGGAGGTTGCCGCCCTGGTCCGAGTTGACGCGGACGTTGATGAAGGTGCGGGCCGGGCAGAGCGCGACGACTCCGACTGCCAGGCAAATGACGACAATGACGATTGTTGGCTTCACGCGTTTCTCCTTGTGCCGACGGCACGATTCCGATGGTCGAAGGGAATCTTAGGACATATGGCGTGCCAGTCAATCGCCCGGTTGCCTGACTGTGACGCCATCCCGCCGTGCGGGTTGCACGGCGGGATGGGTTGCGTCCTTGTCTTGGGTCTAGCGGGCGAGAACGACCTTGCGGACGCTTGACGCCTCACGCTCAACGCTTGATGCCTGACGCACGAAGTAGACACCCGGAGCGAGATGACGGATATCGTTGTCGCCCGGTTGCAGATCCATGACTTTGCGGCCCAGGGAATTCAGAAGTGCGAATGACGAATGCTGGATGGGAGTCTTCGGCATGAGTAGTACGTTACCGACCAGCGTCGGTATGACCGGCTCCGCCTTCATCCCTCCGCCTTCATCCTCCTCGACCACTCCCGAAGGCACAATCCGGAATGCGCCGTCCGACCGGTCGAACTGCCAGCCCGGGCCGTAGGTGATTGCCACAATCCAGGCCGCATCCAGCACGGTGTCCGGCACGACCCACGGGTACGTGCTGTCACCAGGCGACAGTCCGGTGACGATGGTATCCATCCGCCAGAACCACTCGCCCTGAGGCACGACCGTATCGGTCAAGAAGAACAGTGATACCGAGTCGCACCTCGGCGGCGTCAGCACCCGCCAGCGCACCCGGCACGTGTCGCCGGGATTCAGCGATTCTCCGCCCCGCGGAGCCCAGAGGGTGATCGCCTCAACCTCCAGTACCGAGACCCGGTTGTTCCCGCCGATGTAAAGCTCGTTGTAGCCGTTACGGTTGAAGTCCGCCGCGTTGCAGAACGAAACCGGGTACTGAACCTGGTGGTCGTTGCGCCACTCAGAGACCCGCGTGTAGAAGTGGGGCAGCAGGGCCTTGAGTACGATGACGTGCGACACGCACGACCAGATGACTTCCTCGACGCCGTCGCCATCCAGGTCCGCGCACAGCCCTTTCTGGTCGGCGGCCTCGCCGTTCGTCAGCCGGAACGAATCCAGGACGTAGAACTCGTACCGGTGCTCGGCCACCGCCTCGAACTGGACGAGGAAGAGCATCCCGCCCATGCGGTCGTAGGTCACGAAGAACTCGGGTCGGCCATTGAAGTCGGCGTCACTGCCCGTGAAGTAGTCGGTCGGGTTGGGCAGGCCGGTCCTGACCGAGCAGACAACCGCGTACTGGTTGTCGCCGGTGCATTCCGAGACGTACACCTGCGAGACCCGTCTGCTCGCGAAGTCCATCCGGCCATTCTGATCGTAGTCGCCGCAGACCTTGGGTTTGGGCGGGTAGCCGCAGAAAACCAGCTCCATCTCATTGTCGCCGATATTCTCGTACACCCTGGTTCCGGGCATCACCAACTCCCGGGCCGAGTCCTGGTCGAGGTCGGCGTAGAAGCGCACCGAGACGGTGCCGGTACTCGACGATTCGCCGCGCCAGATGAAGTCGTCCGGGTGACGGGTCGTGTCGCCACTTTCGATGAGCGCGGGCGCGACGTAGGCACGCCCGCCGACTCCAAACCCAACCCAGCCGACAAGGTCGGCTTTGCCGTCGCGGTCGATGTCACCGGCCGCGGCAGGCACGAAGTTGCCCAGGTACAGGCTGTCCGGGTGGTTCATGCCGGTGTCGGACTGAGTCAGTTCATAGCCGTTGACCGGCCGATACTCCCAGATCGGCAAGCGTGGAGGCGGGAAGGCTCCGAAGATGACCTCCCCCAGCGAATCGTGGTCGGAATCCATCAGAACTATCGATCCGGCGTAGCCATAGGGACCTTCGGGCAACTGCGTGAGGCGCTGCAATTGCAGACCTGGCGACACGGAGAGAACAGCGACCAATAACAGCAGGAGCCGACGGTAGCGGACGGGGAGGAGAAACCCTCCCCGCCCGACCCCGCTAGTCGGCAAGGACGAGCTTGCCGGAGCGGAAGCAGTCATCGGCCGTGAGCCGTCAGAAGTAGGCGCCCGTGGACAACTTGGTCCCGCGCGAGTCGGTACCGTCCCAGACCACCCGGTGGTCACCACGTTCCTGCCAGCCTGACGCCAGGTTACTGGTTTCACGCGTTTCTCCTTGTGCCGACGGCACAATTCTTACAGTTGAGTAGAATCTTAGGGCATATCGCGTGCCAGTCAATCGGTCCGAAAACCGAGATAGGAATTACACCACAAAGGCACAAAGAACACAAAGTCGAGGGGTCGGAGTCGGACGGAAGCGTTACCTGACGGGTGAGATCAATCCCATGCAACGGAGAGGCGCAGAGCCGCATTCTATCTGAGCCCCGGCTTTCGTGACTTCGTGTCTCGGTGGTTCAACTTCGGTTCCTGGGGATCGGTCGAGTCCTTGACCGGCGCGCGGGAGTGCGTAAGCTGAAGCGTTCCAGCAGCGGAGCATACATGTATCGCATCGGCACAAGCGGATTCTCGTTCGCGGACTGGGTCGGCCCGGTCTACCCGGCCGGCACCACGAAGCCGCGGATGCTGGAGTTCTACGAGCGCGGACTCGGGTTCGATACGGTCGAGTTGAACTTCACCTACTACCGGATGCCGGTTCCCCGGACGATGGAACAGCTCGTCGCCAAGACCGGGGACGGGTTCGAGTTCGTGGTCAGGTCGAACAGTGGTATGACCCACGACATCTGGACTGACCGGGGCCGCAAGACGCTGCTGGATACGTCGCAGGTGTTCCGTGATTTCCACGAGGGCATCAGGCCGCTGGCCGAGGCGGGCCGGCTTGGGTGTGTGCTCATCCAGATGCCTTCGTTCTTCTGGCCGACCCCGGACAACCTGCTCTATGTGCACCGGTTTCCGGACCTGATGCCGGGCGTGCCGCTGGTGGTCGAGTTCCGCAACAGGTCGTGGGTCCGGGACAGCACGTACCGGATGCTGGAGGAAACCGGTATCGGGTACTGTGTGGTGGACGAACCGCAGTTGCCGCGCCTGATGCCGTTTGACCCGCATCGGACTTCGGACGTCGCCTACTTCCGGTTCCATGGCCGGAACCGGAACTGGTTCAGGGCGTCACGCGAAGAGCGGTACGACTACCTGTACTCGGAAGACGAACTGAAGCAGTTCGCAGGTCCGGTGCGGGAAGTCGCGCAGGGCGCGAAGCGGACCTACCTGTTCTTCAACAACTGCCACGTCGGGTCTGCGGGCCGCAACGCGCTGCTGATGAAGCAACTGCTTGGCCTGGTCGACGCGTTGACCCCGCAGCAGCAGCGGATTGTCGACGGGGAGCCGGGCCGGCCCGGACCCGGGCAACTGGAGTTTGCTTGACACCCGGGCCGGCTGCAATATCCTGAGCGCGACATGAAGGTCAATCTTGCCGGCTACAACATCGAGAGCGACGTGATCCGTACCAGGACGCGCGGCGGGCAGCCGGCGCCGACCCCGGAGACAATCGCAGCCGCGTACGCGCGAATCAGCCGGAGTCGGAAATCGGTCGGGGAGCTGCGGAAAGAGGCGCGGCGCGAAGTGGCCGCTGCCCGGAAGCTGAACCGGACGATTGTATTCGACATGGGGCATCACTCGATTGCCGAGCACGCGGTGTTCAACTTCGACATCATCGGCATCTCGCGCCTCGCGGCCGAATCGCTCGAGCACCACCGGCTGAACGCCTACACCGAGAAGTCGCAGCGCTACGTGACCCTGGATGACGACTACCTGGTGCCGGAGGAACTCCGGGGCACGGAGTTCGAGGAGGAATTCTGCGAGATGGTCCGGACCCAGAACCGGTACTACCACGTGCTCAAGCGGCGGCTGTCCGAGCATCTGAAGGCCCGGCACTCCGGTCCGGCCGACCGCCCGGCACGGTTTGAAGACCGGGCCAAGGAGGACGCGCGCTATGTCACGAGCCTGGCGACCCGGACCCAGCTTGGCATGACCGTGAACGCCCGCTCCCTCGAGTTGATGGTGCGCCGGTTCGCGGCGAGCCCGCTCGCCGAACTGCGCGAGCTGGGCGCGGAGCTGTACCGGCAGGCGGTTGTGGTGGCGCCTTCGCTGCTCCTGTTCACCGGCGTGACCGACTATGATACCGCTACCTACCCGCGGTTGCGGGAGTTCGCGACCGGGTTCATGGCCCCGGCTTTCCCGCGCCGGCCGAAGAACTTCATCGTGTACTCGGCCGCGGACGTATCGCTGGTCGACTACACCCCGAACGCGGACAACAAGCTGCTTGCCACGCTGATGCACTCCACTTCCAGCGTGTCCTACGCCGAATGCCTGAACCGGATCGAGCGCCATACGCTTGCGCGCAAGAAAGAGATATTCAAGCTCGCGTGCCGGGACTTGCAGGCGTACGACGCGGTCCTGCGCGAGTTCGAACACCTGTACGTGACGTACGAACTGGTGATATCGGCGACGTGCTACGCCCAGCTCAAGCGGCACCGGATTGCGACCATGACCGTCCAACCCTACAACCCGAACGTGGGCTGGACCATCCCGGAATCGGTGGCGGAGATCAAGGAGCACCGGAATTTCAAGGACCTGCTGGCCCAGACCGAGGAAGTGTACGGACACATCGCCGAGCAGCACCCGGTCGCGGCCCAGTACGTACTCACCAATTCGCACCAGCGCCGGGTGCTGATGACCCTGGACGCGCGCGAGCTGTACCACATAGCCCGGCTGCGCGAGGATGCCGCGGCGCAGTGGGATATCCGCGACATCGCGACCCGAATGGTCGAGCAGGCGCGGAACGTGATGCCGCTGGCCTTGATGCTGGCGTGCGGCAAGGACGAGTACGCGCGCGTGTACGAGAAGGTCTTCGGCGAACCGCCAGCGGTTACCGACTTCGAACTGCCGGCGGTGCGAATCATCCCGGCCCCGGAACCGGCTTCGATACCGGCGCCCAGGAGGCTGGAGGAACCGGAACTCCCGCTCGGACAGCCGGCCCGGAGCACGAAGCCGGTCCCGAAGCGTCGGATCATATCTCCGAAGCCGGTGAAGAAGGCCGTGAGCAAGGTTGCGAAGAAGACAGTGAAGAAGGTCGGGAAGAAGGGCGTGCAGAAGACAGCGCGCAAGTCGGTCGCCAGGAAAACCCCGAAGAGGTGACGTCATGAAGCAGGTGGCGACCCTGGCCGAACTCAAGCAGGCATCGAAGGAGAACGCGCCCGAGATTCTCATCACCGATCCGGACCTGGCGAAGAAGATGCGGGTGTGGCAGGTAATCCGGACGGTTTCCAATGTGCTCGTGTTTGTGGTCCTGGGCCTCGGCATATTTGCCTGGGCCAATCCGCTGCAGATTGCCGCTCTTGACGCAGGCGGGTTCCGGATTGCGCGCCAGGCCCTGCTTGGCTTCGGTATCGCGCTGCTGTTCCTGGAATACCTGCTGCCCGGGGTCCGGACCCACAAGATTGCCGGTCGCGAAGCCGGCGGCCTCAAGCTCGTCAGCCGGCGCTAGCACATCTCCGGCCGGGGACACGATCTGGGACCCGAATAGCCGAATGCCGGTCATGCTCCCCTGGTCTTGACATTGACCGGAGCCATGGATAATTACCGTCATGAGAAAATGGCCGGTCGGGTTGTTCCTGCTTGCCTTGGCCTGTTTCGCGCCGAAGGTGCGGACCACGGCGGCGGTCGTCCCGGACGTGGAGCCGCCGGAGTGGCTGTTCGAGCAGCCGAGCGGGCCGCCGCCGGACGTGCCCCAGGCCCGGTACATGGGCAAGTTCAAGACGACTTTCTACTGGGTTGTGGAGGAGTCCGAATACCCGAAGAGCCGGGCGGTGCCGCTGTATGACAAGCAGGGGAAGCTGGTCGGCCGGTTTTCACATCGGTTCGTGTCGGATTTCAAGCGCGAGGCCGCGGCCCGGCTGCGCGACGGCCGCTGCATCAGCTACATGAAGCGGGCCGGCCGGGTGATGGTGGACACGTGCTTCATGGGCTACGGCGGGCACACGCTGACCCAGTTCAAGTCAATCGCGGTGGACCCGCGGGTGATACCGATCGGGTCCCGGGTCTACATTCCCCAGGCGGAGAAGGTCGTGGTGGCCGGCAGGCCGTTGAACGGCATCTTCTACGCGCACGACATCGGGAGTGCGGTCAAGGGCAAGCACGTGGACGTTTTCGTCGGGGACAGGTCCAATATCGGGGCCTTCACGTCAGCGGGGATGAGGAGCCTGGGTAGCGTCGATGTCTACGTCCTCGAATAGCAGCTTCTTGCGGCGGTCGGGATAGCTGGCCGCCACTTCCTCCATGAACAGCCCCATCTTGCGGTACCACCAGTCGCGGTAGAGCCACGTGAGTGTCGGGACCCGGACCTGTTTCCAGTCCAGCCACTCGACCAGTTCGGTGAAGTCGGTTGTGTTCCACTGGGTGAACACGGTGGGATTGTCAACAATCTGGTGCAGGAGCAGGATGGTGGTGTTGCGTCGCCGGATCTGGCGTTTGATGTCGGCGAGTCTGGTTTCCTTGCGCAGCTCGACTGTCGGCAGGCTGTAGGGTCTGGTCCAGAAGTCGGGGGTGCCGGGCCGGACCGCGCGGCCCATCTTATACCCGGCTGACCTGACGAAGCGCCGGATTCGGGAGTTCACGTCGCCGTAGGGGTAGACGAACGTGACTACTTCGCAGTCGAAGATGGATTCCAGGGTTGCCTTCGAGGTGTGGATTTCCTTCCATGCCTCGGCGCTGTCGAGCCGGGTGAGGAACGGGTGCGAGATGCTGTGGCTGGCGACTTCGATGTCGAGCGAGTCGACCAGCTCCTGGATTTCGGAGCGTTTCATGAACCCGGCCGAAGGTTTGTACGCGGGTTTGCCGCCCCGCACGTAGTCGGTGATGACGCCGAGCGTCATCGTCATCCCGTGGCGTTTGAGCAGCGGGTAGACGTTGGTGAACACCGAGTGGTAGGCGTCGTCGATCGAGAACACGACCGTGTGGCCGGACAGGTCGAGCGTGTCATCGAGCCAGCGTGACTGTCCGGGCGCGGGGCCGGAGTCGGCAAGCCCGGGCCGCAGGGCTCCGAGCGTCGACCCGGGCATGGCAGCCGCGTCAATCCCGGCCAGGGGAGCCTGGGCCACGAGCGCGAAGAGCAGGAATGCTGAGAGCATCACCATCATCATATATGACGTGTAGATGATTGACAAGCAAACGAACGTCGGGCAAACTGACCGGTAGCATGATACGTTATCTGACGGCGGTCAGGGCATGAGAATCGCCCTGGCCCAGTTGAACCCCACGGTCGGCGACGTGGCCGGCAACCTGGCCCTGCTGGAAACAACGCTCGTGAAGCTCGAGCCGGAGCAGCCGGACCTGGTTGTGTTCCCGGAGTTGTTCCTGACCGGGTACCCGCCGCTCGACCTGCTTGAGTGCGGCTGGTTCATCGACCAGGCGGAGTCCGCGCTCGGCCGCGTGCTGGAGCTGTCGCGGCGCCGACCGGAGACCGGTATCCTGGTCGGCACCGTGGTCCGGACCGGGCAGGACAAAGGGAAGGGGTTGTTCAATGCCGCGGTGCTGTGTGCGGACGGCCGTGAACTGATGCGCCAGCCGAAGTCGCTGCTCCCGACCTGTGACGGGTTCAACGAACTCCGGTATTTCGAGCCGGCACACCAGGCGCGCAAGGCCCGGTTCAAAGACGAGGTCATCGGCGTTTCGATCTGCGAGGACGCGTGGAACGGGCCGGAGGCTGAGGAACCGCGGCTGTACGATTCGGACCCGGTGGCGGAGCTCGCCCGGGCCGGGGTGACGGTGATGGTGAACGTCGCCGCCTCGCCGTTCTCAATCGGCCGGGAGGCGTTGCGGTACCGGCTGCTGCGCGGGCATGCGGAGCGGTACAAGCTGCCGTTCGTGTTCGTCAACCAGGTCGGCGGGAACGACGAGCTGGTGTTCGACGGCCGGAGTATGGCGCTGGATTCGGAGGGCAGGCCGCTGTGTGTGTTGGCCTCGTTTACCGAAGACGTGAAGGTGGTTGATATCGCCGCTTCCGCAGCGGCCGGGGCGTACGAGCCGGAAGAGGAGATTGCGACCGTGCATGCGGCGCTCGTGCTCGGGCTGCGCGATTACGCATGCAGGTGCGGGTTCCGGCAGGCGGTGGTCGGCCTGTCGGGCGGCATTGATTCGGCGGTGACGTGCGCGATTGCGGTGGCGGCCCTGGGTCCGGAGAATGTGCTCGGGGTGACGATGCCGTCGAGGGTCTCGTCGCGCGGCAGCGTCCGTGACTCGCGCAAGCTGGCCGCGAACCTCGGCATCGAGTGCGACCGGATCCCGATTGCCCGGATCTACGGCAGCTACCTGACTACGCTCAAGGCGCAACTGGCAGGGCGGGAGCCGGGTGTGACCGAGGAGAACATCCAGGCCCGGGTTCGGGGCAACCTGTTGATGGCCCTGTCGAACGAGTCCGGCCGGCTGGTGCTGGCGACCGGCAACAAGAGCGAGCTGGCGGTCGGGTACTGCACCCTGTACGGAGACATGAGCGGCGGGCTGGCGCTGCTGGCGGACGTGCCCAAGACGATGGTGTACGGCCTGGCGCGCCACATCAACCGGGAGCGTGAGCTGGTCCCGCAGGCGACCATCGATAAACCGCCGTCGGCCGAGCTGCGACCCGGCCAGAAGGACGAGGATACGCTGCCGTCGTACGACGTACTCGATGCGATCCTGCACCGGTACGTGGAGGAGCGGCGGTCGATTGACGCGATTGTGGCGGATGGGTACGAGCGCGACGTGGTGGAGTGGGTGGCGCGAGCGGTCGACCGGAGCGAGCACAAGCGCAGGCAGGCCGCGCCCGGAATCCGGGTGACAAGCAAGGCGTTCGGCATGGGTCGCCGGATGCCGATTGCCGCGTGGTACCGGGCGAGCGCCGCCGACCCGACCGACTAGTCAGTCCCGGCGGCTTTCCCGACCGACAACTGGTTGTAGAGGTCGACAATCGGCCGGACGTCGGGCCGCAGTTGCTTCGCGCGTGCGGCTCGGCGCAGGGCAGTGGTGGTGTCACCGCGCGCGGCATCGAGGACCGCGAGGTTGAAGAGCGCGGGGACGAAGTCCGGGTCGAGTTCGAGCGCCCGGTGGTAGCAGCGCAGGGCCCGGGCGCTGTCGCCGAGCACGATCCGCATCGTACCGAGCCGGTTGTGGTGGTCGGCCCGGTCGGGCGCGGCCGCCACCGCCAGTTCAAGGTGAGCGGCGGCGCTGTCGGTCAGGCCGAGCCGCTCGAGCCGGCCGACGAGCGCGAGCCGGGCCGGGATGAACCCGGGGTCGTCGGACAGGATTTCCCGCAGCTCGGTTTCGGCCCGTTGCGGGTGACCGGTAGCGATGAGCGCGAGCGCGTGATTGGTGCGCATCGGGATGGTGGTGGAATCATTGGCCAGGGCGCGGTCGAGGTAGACGAGCGCACTCTCCGGCTGGCCGGCGGCGAGAAAAGCGAGCCCGAGGTTGTTCAGAATCTGGCCGGAACCGGGTCGGAGCTGGTCCGCGATGCGCAGGTGATGGACGGCGCGGCGATGGTCGCCGGTTCGACTGTGAAGGATGCCGGAATTGATGTGGGCGCGAACGTAGCCCTGGTCACGGGCAATCGCCCGGTCGTACAGGCGCAGGGCCGAATCCGGGTGGGTCTCCCGGACCACGTTCGCCAGGTTGGCCCAGGCACTCGGTGCGTTCGGAGCCTCCCGGGTCATGGTCGAGTAGAGGGTTGCTTCGTTGCGCCAGATCCCGGAGCGCA